>JAJFBI010000576.1 GCA_020697385.1 Microvirga sp.
CTCCTGGAAGCCCCCCTGACGATCCTGGCGGTGGCGACCCTCGTGATCGCGGTCAAGAGCGTGATCATCTATTGGCTGAGCCGCCCGTTCGGCCTGAACTCGGGCGAAGCCGCCGAGACGGGCCTGCTGCTCGGTCCCGGCGGCGAGTTCGCCCTCGTGATCCTCGGCAGCGCCATGGTGGCCGGGCTCGTGCCCGGCAACGTCGGACAGAGCCTCCTGCTCGTCACCACGCTCACCATGGTGGCCATTCCCTTCTTTGCACGCCTCGGCCGTCGACTGAGCCGCAGGCTCGAGAGAAAGCGCCCGCTCGATCCGGCGATTGCTGTCCTTCCGCCGCCGGAGGAGCGCGGAAGGGTCATCGTCGCAGGCTACGGCCGCGTCGGCCAACTGGTGGGCGACATGCTCCAGCGCCACAAGGTGCCCTATCTCGCCGTCGATATGGACCCGGCCCGGGTCGCGGAGCAGCGGAAGGCCGGCAAGCCGGTCTATTTCGGCGACGGGTCTCACCCCGAGTTCCTGCGCGCCTGCGGCATCGAGCAGGCCCGGGCCCTCGTCATCACCCTGGACACGCCGAGCTCGATCGGGGCCGTCGTGGCCGCGGCCAGGCAGGAACGGGCCGACATCACCATCGTGTCCCGCGCCCGCGACGACAAGCATGCGGCCCAACTCTACGACATGGGCGTGGACGATGCGGTGCCCGAGACCATCGAGGCCTCCCTGCAACTGAGCGAGGCGGTGCTGGCGGATATCGGCGTACCCATGGGCCTCGTGATCGCCTCGATCCACGAGCGTCGTGACGAGTTTCGCGAGGCTCTTAAGAAGAACACCCGAAAGCCCGACCGCACCGAGTTCCGGGCACGGCGCACCGTCGGGAAGTGAGACCTGCCACAGGGGCGATTGGCGCTTGACCTTCCCGCCCATTGCCCGACATTGGCGAGATGTTCCTGACCTTCTTCACAGAGCTGCGCGCGGCCAAGGTGCCGGTCTCCTTCCGGGAGTATCTCGCCCTGCTGGAGGCGCTCGACCGGGATCTCGCGGACAAGAGCGTGGAGGAGTTCTACTACCTGTCCCGCACCTGTCTGGTGAAGGACGAGCGGCACTTCGACAAATTCGACCGGGTCTTCGCCCATGTGTTCAAGGGCCTCGAGAGCATGGGCCGCGCGGTCGAGGAGACCGGCATCCCGGAGGAATGGCTGCGCAAGCTCGCCGAGCGTTATCTCACCGACGAGGAGAAGCGCCAGATCGAGGCCATGGGCTGGGACAAGCTTTGGGAAAACCTGAAGAAGCGCCTTGAGGAGCAGAAAGGCCGTCACCAGGGCGGCAACAAGTGGATCGGCACGGCCGGCACCTCGCCCTATGGCGCCTACGGCTACAACCCGGAAGGGGTGCGCATCGGCCAGGACAAGAACCGCAACTTCCGCGCCGTGAAGGTGTGGGACAAGCGCGAGTTCAAGGATTTCGACGACAGCGTCGAACTGGGCGTGCGCAACATGCGCGTTGCGCTCAGGCGCCTGCGCCGCTTCGCCCGCACCGGCTCGGCCGAGGAGCTCGACCTCGACGAGACGATCCACGAGACGGCCCACAAGGGCTATCTCGACGTGCGCCTGCGGCCCGAGCGTCGCAACGCCGTGAAGGTGCTGCTCTTCCTCGACGTGGGCGGCTCCATGGACTGGCACATCGAGATCGCCGAGGAGTTATTCTCGGCAGCTCGGCTCGAGTTCAAGCATTTCGAGCACTTCTACTTCCACAACTGCGTCTATGAGAATGTGTGGAAGGAGAACCGCCGCCGGTTCGACGAGAAGATCCCGACCCTCGACGTGATCCGCACCTACCCATCGGATTACCGCGTGGTTTTCGTGGGCGATGCCTCCATGAGCCCCTACGAGGTCACCCATCCCGGCGGCTCTGTGGAGCATTGGAACGAGGAGGCTGGTCAGGTCTGGCTGCGGCGCATCCTCGACCATTTCCACAAGGCCGTGTGGCTGAACCCGGTGCCGCAGCCGCATTGGGGCTATACGCAATCGATCAACCTGATCCGGCAGACCTTCGGCGAGCGCATGTACCCGCTCAATCTCGAAGGCATAGATCACGCCATGCGTGAATTGGTGCGGTAGCGCCGCCGGTAAGGTGAAAACCGGTTTGCCGCATGGATGATGCCCGGTTAAGAAGCCTCATGTCCCAGACCTACAGCCACAGCCCCAAGCCATTCAGCGGGCCAGTCTCCTTCACCCTCAAGGGCAGCATGCTCACGGTGGATTCCGGCCGCAAGGTGCATGAGGTCCAGCTCGGCGCGGTGGAAACCGTGCGCATGACCTTCGAGCCTGGGCGGCTGGCGCAGAAATCCTACCGCACCAAGGTGACCCTGAAGGACGGCAAATCCTTCACCTTCAACTCCCTCGACTGGAAGAGCCTTGTCGAGGCTAAGGAGATGACGAAGGAATACCGCGCCTTCGTGAAGGCCCTGTGCGAGGCCATCATCCGAGCCAATCCCGAAGCCCGCTTCGTGGCCGGCAAGCCCATGGGCCTGTGGCTGCCCACATCCGGCCTCGCCATCGCGTCCCTGCTGGCCATGGCCTATTTGGTCTGGCAGGCGTTTCAGATGGGCGCGACCTCCGTCGCACTCCTGGGCATCCTCCTCGCCATCGTGGGTTACTGGCAGATCGAGCCGATGATCCGGCTCAACAAGCCCCGCCCGTTCCGCTCGGAGGCACTGCCGGAAGAGCTGCTGCCAAAGGCTTCGTAACTCGACACTGTCATTCCGGGGCGACCGTAGGGCGAGCCCGGAATCCATAAACACTACGCCTCAAGAAAGGGTGGTGAGCTTTAGCCCCATTCTGCGCCGTCAGCGGTTATGGATTCCGGGCTGCTGTGCGGCCCCGGAATGACAGCGGAGGTGAAACTCAGGCCCGCACCACCAGCACCGAGCACTTGGCGTGGCGCACGATTGTGGAGGCGTTGGATCCGAGCAGATAGGTTGCCATGGTAGGTCGATGCGAGCCGACCACGACGAGGTCGGCGCCCGTCTGCTCGGCCTCGTCCAGAACCTCG
>JAJFBI010000056.1 GCA_020697385.1 Microvirga sp.
CGCCATGCCGACTAGTGCAGCAGAGCTGGAGCGCCAGCGGCTTGAGTATGAGTTGGCGCGGTGGCGAGCGCACCGGCTCAACCCCGCCAGGCGCACGCGTAGCGGCCAGGATGAGGTCGAGTTCAAGTCCGACGCCGAGTTCCGGCAGGTCGAGGCCGATCTGGAGCGGCGGCTGGCTGCTGCCACCGCGGTCGCCGCCGGCTCTACGAGCGGCGTTCGGCGTCGCGTTCGTGTCGTTTCCGTGAGAGATCTGTAGGCCGTGCCGAAGCCTCACCTTCGGTACGACTGGTCGGCGGGCAGCGCGCGGGCGGTAGCGCCCGATGTCTCGCAGATCCGGGCCTCCATGGGCTTTGACGCCACGCGCAACACACGGCGCATGGCTCGCGTCCCGATCAGCTCGCAGCACACAAATTCCTATCTGACTTCGGAGGGCACTCGGCTTCGCGCCCGTGCCGAAGATGCGGCCCGGAACAACGCCTACGTCACGTCGGCTGCGGACAGCTTCACGGCCAATTTGATCGGCACCGGTATCAAGCCGTCTTTCCTGATCAAGGCCGTCGCCAAGAAGCGGGAGGTCCAGCAACTCTGGGCCGATTGGACCGATGAGGCGGACGCCGAGGGCATCACGGACTATTACGGTCTTCAGGCACTGATTGGTCGGGCGTTGTTCTCCCAGGGCGAGATTTTCGCCCGCTTCCGCCCGCGCCGTTTCGATGAGGGCTACACGGTTCCGCTGCAGATTCAGCTGATACCCGCGGCGATGGTGCCGATCGATTTGAACCGGACTGAGCCGACCGGGCGCGTGACCCGCATGGGCATCGAGTTCAATCAGATCGGGCAGCGGACTGCGTATTGGTGTTATCGGAACCACCCGAACGACAGCACCGTGCCCTTTGATGCCAACACCGCGGAATTGGTCCCGGTCCCGGCATCGGAGATCATGCACATCTACTGGCCTGGTGATCCTGGCCAGATCAGGGGCACGCCGAAGTCGGCGTCTTCGATCGTTCGCCTGTTTCTGCTCGACAGCTACGACGACCACGAGCTTGAGAGAAAGCGCACGGCCGCTTTGTTCACGAGCTTTGTGACCAAGACGACGCCAACCGAAGCGGTGTTCGGCGAGCAAGATGTGGCCGCCAACGCCGGAGTGCCGGACGGCTTTAACATGGGCAGCCACGCCGGGGCTGGTGGCCTTGAGGATCCGGTGGCTTACCTGGCGCCCGGCATGCTGCACTATCTCCTGCCCGGCGAGAGCGTCGAGAATGCGGCCCCGGCTGACGTCGGCAACAGCTACGAGCCCTTCCAGTACCGGAATCTGACCGCCGCCGCCTCCGGCATGGGCGTGCCTTACGCAAAGATGACGGGCGATCTCAAGGGCACCAGCTACGGCAGCCAGCGGGCCGCCGATCTCGAGTTTCGGCGCCGTCTTGAGCAGCTTCAGTGGGGCTCGGTCATCTACCAGTTCTGCCGGCCGGTGGTGCAGCGTTGGCTCGATACGGCCGTGCTTTCTCGGGCCATCAACCTGCGGAATTATGCCGAGCGCCGTCGGGAGTACGTTCGGGTCAAGCACATCACTCCGGCCTGGCCGTGGATCGACCCGCTGAAGGACATGCAGGCCGAGCAGATCGCAGTGAAGGAGCGGTGGAAGGCCCGCGCCGACGTGATCGAGGCCACGGGCTTTGATGCCGAGGAGGTCGACGAGCGAATCAAAGCCGATCAGACGCGGGAAACCGACCTCGGAATCGTCGTGCCGCGGCCAGACGCTCCGCCCGCGATAAGTGGCGCTCCGGCGCCGCCTCAGGGGGCGGAGCCTGAACCGGAGCAGGAGCAGGCGTCGGCTCGGCGGCAGGAGGCTGCATAATCAGGTCGAACATCCGGAGCGCCGCGTTGAGTTCCTGCCGGATCGTGTAGTCGACGGGCAGCTGCATCCCGTCTACTTCGTCCGGGTGAATCATGTGGGAAATGGCCCTATCATTCTTAATGAAGGTCACCACCGGTCCTTCCCGGCGGTCGCCCATTTCGAACCTAATGTCCGGTCTCGCCTGCGTCACACTGATGGCCGCTTCGAGCATGGCATTTCTGAGCGTCATGTAGTCCATCGTTCTTCCCTCATTCCTTGACTGGATCGTCAAGTCTTGCGATGTGAGCGGTCGTGCAGGGTGGAGGCGTCGGGAATCGAACCCAATGGAGTTGACTGGCAAGAACGCTCTGGGCACCAGCCCGGTGCGCTAACACCTCTATCCCCTACTCGACCCGGCTCTCCTTTGTCGCTGGCTCTAGTGCCCCGGCACGCGGGCGGCAAGTCCCGGCATGGCCGGGATGGCGGTGCACTCGGCGGGCCGGGCGGCTTCTTTCGGTCGCTGCCATGTGTAGGCCAGGATGCGCGTTCGCTGGGGCAGGGGTACGGGCTGGGTGCTATCGAGGATCAGCTCCCGGACGCTCTCGCTTAGGATGTGCTCACGGTTCCACTGCCGGGACGGGATTACGAGCAGGCCCTCCTCGAAGCACTGGAAGAGGAGCTGGAGCGCTTCGGGCGTGGAGATTACCGCCCGGCCGGTGCGCGGGTCGGCCGCGAACTCGTGCTTGCCGTCGAACTCGTGCATCTTCGAAGGGCTGAAGCGGACATCGAACCGACCGAGATAGTAGAGCGCCCCCAGCTCCTCGGTCGTGACCAGGACCGGCACCCGCGCTGTCAGGGGCTCCAGGAGCGGCTTGGCGGCTGGCCAGTCCGGGTTCGGCTGCTCGCCCGGCACCGGCACGTCGGCCAAAAAGGTGGCGGTCCGGATCGAGGCCGGGTTCGCCACCAGGAGGAAAAGAAGCGCCATGGCGGCAAGGCCCACGGCAACCGGGCGGGACCAACGTTCCGGAAGCGGCAGAACCGGGTCGAGGCGGTCTGGCAGGCTGGTCAGGAAGCGGCGCAGCGGGCTCCAGAGGGCAGCCAGGCCGATGCCCCAAAGCGCCAGCAGGAAGGGCTGCGCATAAGCGATGTAGCGCATGCTCTTCGGCCCGCCGAGCGAGTTGAGGACGAAGCCGGCGCCAAAGACACATAGCGCCAGGCTGGCCGGGCGCGGTGCCTTCACGAGGGCCACCAGTGCCAGGATCCCGGTCAGCGGCCACAGGCTTGGGTACATCAGGCTGTACCAGACATGGTAAAACCAGACCTCGTCCTTGTTCACTTCGTTGAAGAGCGGGACGCTGCGGTAGACGTGCCAGAGCTGGAGCAGGATGCCGGACTGCCATGCGATCGTCAGCACCGTGAGCCCGGCTAGGAGGCAGGCCCCGACCGCCAGGAGCTTATGCCGCGAGGGGACCAGGGGATCGCGCAGCCAGGGTAGTGCCACGACACCTGCCGACCACAGCGTCAGGCCAAGCAGTCCGAAAAGCGTGGTCGGCTGCAGATGGAGGGCCAGCGCGAGACTGAGAGCCGCAGAAGCCAGAAGGGCCAGCCGCCAGCGCCAGTGGGATCGGAAACCGTCGTCGGTCGGCCTGCTTAGGGCGAGGTAGGTGAAGGCGCAGGCCAGGAAGAAGCTCAGGGACTGCACGCCGTAGATGCGCGCGAACTGAGCCGTTTGCACGGTGAAGGGCGAGAGCGCGAAGCCGACGGCGGCGATCCAAGCGGCGAGGGCGCCGGCACTCGGCCGCAGCCAGAGAAAGAGCAGGGCCGTCACTGTCGCCATGCTGAGCACAGAGGAGAGTCGAGCGGCCGCCAGCGTGTCGCCGGCAAGGCCCAGGCTCTGAGCGATGAGCCAGGTCTGGGCATAGGCGCGCGAGTAGAGCCCATCCGCAATCCGCGGCTCGCCCGTGGCAAGCAGGCCTTCGGCCGCCAGGATTTGATAGAGCTCGTCCGGATGGGGCAGGCGGTCGAGGTTGAGACTGAACAGCAGCACTGCCACGACGAACAGGAAGAATGGCGCCGCGGCTGAGGCGATCGAAGGAGAGATGACGGCCTCGGGGCGGGCGTTTCTGAGTGCCATGGAGTACATTGCCTACTCCTTTGCCGCTGACTTTTCGGTAGGCGCCACGTAGGGAATCATCGACCTGATCTCGGCAAGCGTAATGCTTCCCAGATTTGGGATTTTGAGCAAACGATCGTCGGGAGTGCACTGAACCTCCCGGATGGTCATGGGAGTTTGCCATCGTTCGCCACGAAGACAGTTCACTGCTCTAACGCTCAGAGGCAAATCCTCAGCCGGAGAGTCGAGCGTCAATGGCTTTGGCCCGTCAGTCCGCAGGGCCTCCTCCAAGGAAATAGGCTGGCGCCTTCTCTTCCGACGCCTCTCTTCGCGAAAGACGATCTGGCTTATTCGCGAGCGCGAGATGTTGTACTGGCGGGCAATGTCCCTCAGGGGCGCGCCGGAAGCCTTTGCTTCGTAAATAGCGGCATTGCGCTCGCTCCTTTCCCTTAGCGAGGCAGCCTCGGCCGAGGCCTTCAGCCGCTCTTGGCGGCGCTCTTCCTTGTCTTGCAGGTCGCGGATCCGGCGCAAGGGCATGATCGCGCCGCGTAGCGCCTCGAAAGCGAGCCTCAGATCGCGGTTGGTTTCGTCGATCTCGACCAATCCCTGCTGGGCGATGCTCTGACCTGAAAGCCTGTCGGCTTTCAGGAGCTTCAGCAGCACCTTCCGAGCCTGTTCCACATTCTTCGCCAAGGCGTCGTGCATAGGGCTACGCCCCCTCTTTTTTGACCCACGAAATACCTATCACATCCGCGAAAGCGACGCCATGCGCCTACCCGACCTGATGAGTCGCGTGTTCGACACGCCGCTCCTGATCGAGCCCGCGAAGGCGGAGACGATTGTGGAGTCGGTGATCCTGCCGAAGATTTGGGGTCACGTCTTCGAAGCCCGTGAGCCCAGCGCGGCTCCGTCGTTGGAATACGCAAAAGAGATCGCCGTACTGCCGATCCACGGCACCTTGGTCCACCGCACGGGCGGCATGGACGCCATGTCTGGGCTCCAGAGCTACCAGGAAATCCGCGGGATGCTTCGGCAGGCCATGGCCGACCCTATGGTGGGTGGCATTCTGCTGGACATTGATTCGCCCGGCGGCGAGGTGGCTGGTCTGCCGGATCTGGCGCAGGAGCTGATCGAGGCTCGTCAGATCAAGCCCATCTACGCCATCGCCAACGAGAAGGCCGGCTCTGCTGCCTACTGGCTGGCCTCGGCCGCCGAGAAGCTCTTCGTCACCCAGACGGCGGCGGTCGGCAGCATCGGCGTGATGGTGGTCCACGCGGACCGATCCGCCATGAACGAGAAGATCGGCGTGAAGTACACGCCGGTCTACGCCGGATCGCGCAAGTTGGAAGGCTCGCCGAACGAGCCGCTGTCGGACGAGGCCAAGGATCGTCTCCAGGCCGACGTGGACCGCGTCTACGAGATGTTTGTCAGCGCCGTGGCTCAGAACCGGGCGCACGCTTTCGGTGGCAAGCTGGATGCTGATGCCGTCCGGGCGACCGAAGCCGGTGTTTTCTACGGCAAGCAGGCCAAGGACGCCAAGCTGGCCGACGAGGTTGGAACTTTTGACAGCGCTGCGGCGGCTCTCGCCAAGCGCCTCGCGACTGCGCGGTCCGGGGCCGCGCGCAGCCGTGCCACTGTCGGCTCCAGGGCAGAGATGATGGACCAGCACGCCCAGACGGGGGCGCCCGCCGCGGGCGTCGAGTCCGTCGAGACCACAGCATCTGTCGTGAACCTGGATGAGGTTCGCGCCCAGGCCAAGCGCGAGGGCGCTGCCGAGGCCAAGGCGGCCACGGAGGCCCGCCTCAAGGCCGAGTTCGCCGCTCGCGCCGAAGAGATTGCCGAAATGTGCACGCTCGCTCGCGTGCCGCACCTCGCCGGAAAGTACATCGCGGCCACCGACGAGAGCGGTGAGCTGAAGCCGACCGCGGTCATCAGAAAGGAGCTGGTGAACGCTCAGGCGACCGTCGCTGAGGAGACGCACGTCAGCACCCAGCACGCCGCCGGCCCGGTGAAGGCTCAGGCCAAGCCGATCAACCACCAAGCCATCTACGAAGCCCGCGCCAAGGCGTGCGGGCAGTCTCACTGACCGCCCAGACCGAGGATACGGATATGGCGAGAAGCAAGGGTCTGGGCGCGGAGCCCGAGGCCAAGGAAGACGACGTGCCAAATCAGCCGGATCCGGCTGAGGAAGCGCGGAAGGCGGACGCCGAGCGGGAGCAGCGCGCTCTCGAGCAGGGCGTCCAGCAGAAGGAAGAGCTGAAGAAGGCCGAGGCGGAGCGCGATCCGCGCGACGCCAAGCAGGAGCCCGACCCGTCGTCCGTCATGGATCGATCGGGCTTCCAGGACAGCCCGAAGCCTGAGGACGCCGAGGCTCAGGCGCAGGCCGAGCGCGACGGCGTTGTCCGCGATCCCGCCGTGCCGGGGCAGCCGCCCGGCGCCGTCTTCCCTGACCGCGCATAAGGAGGGGCAGAGAATATGCCGCTCACAGAGGGTATGCACTCGGGCGAGTTCCTTTTGAGCCTCGCCAACGAGTTTCGCAGCCGAGAGAATATCGTCGTCGCAACGGGGCAGACGCTCCAGCCCGGCACGGTAATCGGCTTTCTGACGGCGTTGAATGCGCCGACCGCCGCCTCCGGTAACGTGGGCAACGGCGCCATTACCGTTCACGGTATTGGGGCTGGCGCCCGTGTCGGCAACTACTCGGTGGTCTTCACGACCACGGGCGCCACGGCCGCATTTACTGTGCGCGCGCCTGACGGGGCTCTTGTCGGGACCGGCGCTGTCGGCACTCGCTTCACGAACGGCGGCATCGACATTACCATTGCCGATGGTGCCGCGGACTGGACGGCTGGTGACAAGCTGGCCTTTCCGGTCGCGCGTGGCGCTGCCAAGGCCTGGGACCCTGCCAACTCGGATGGGTCCGAGACTGTCGGCGGCATTATTATCGACTACTGCGACGCCTCTGCCGGGGCGAAGCGGTCCGCTGCCGTGGTTCGCGACGCGACCGTCAATGCTCGTCACCTCATGTACAAATCCGGTCTCACCGCAGCGAACAAGGAGACCGCCAAGACCGGCCTCCGCGCGCTCGGCATCATCCCGGACTAAGGAGCCCCACGATGCCGACGCTCGACATCATGAACAACGATGCGTTCAGCATTTCCTCGCTGACGCAGACCATCAACAACGTGCCCTTCCGGCCCGGTCGGATCGGCCAGCTCGGTCTGTTCCGAGAGCGTGGGATGACCACGTTGTCGGCCATGATCGAGCGCGTCGGCCAGACCCTGATGCTGGTGCCGACCTCGCCTCGTAACGGCGTGCCGCCTACCCAGCCGCGTGACCGGCGCGAGCTGATCAGCGTCGCCGCTCCGCACATCGCGCTGCAGGACGCGGTGCATGCGGACGAGGTGCAGGGGGTCCGGGCCTTCGGCTCGGAAACCGAGGTCATGACGATCGAGGGCTTGGTCCGCGATCGTCTCGACAGCATGTCCCAGCACCTGGACATGACGCTCGAGTGGCACCGCATGGGTGCCCTGAAGGGCCGGGTCTACGACTCGGATGGCGTGTCGGTCGTTCACGACTTCTACACCATCCACGGTCAGACCGCGCAGACCGTGATCGATATGGACCTGGCCAACGCGAGCCCTGCCAGTGGCGCGCTGCGGGCCAGCTTTAACACGATCATCCGCCAGATCAGGACCGAGCTTGGCGGCGTGCTGTTCACCCGCGTTCACGGGTTCTGCGGTTACGCCTTCATGGAGGCCCTGCTGGCCCACCCGCAGTACATCTCGACGTTCGGCGGGACGGATGCTGCGCAGCTCCGCCAGCAGGCGGTCAGCACGGATCCAGGTGCAAGCATCGCGGTGAATGCCTTCGGCGTGACCCTGGAGGAGTATCCGGGCGATGTGAACGGACAGAAGTTCGTCGCTGATGACGAGGCGATCTTCTTCCCGCTCGGAGTGCCGAACCTGTTCCAGACCTGGTATGCGCCGGCTCCGTACATGGAGACGGTGAATACTCTGGGCCTGCCTCGCTATGCGAAGCAGTGGGACGACGGCGGCCGGAATGTTCTGCGGCATCTCGAGGCGCAGACAAACCCGGTCAACTTCAACAGCCGTCCGCGCACCGTTGCCTTCGCAAAGCTGACCTGATCGACGGCCGGGCCTTTCCGCAAGGGGGCTCGGCCGCATCCTTGGACTAGATTATGGCGCGAACGAATTACGTGGAAGCCGTCACGTCTCAAAGTGGCGGCAACCTCCCACTTTTTGTCGAGAATTGGGAGGAAGGTCAGAAGATCACGCCAGTGACCGGCGGCAGCAGAAGTTCTGCGTTCGCCGACGCGGGTGCGGTCAAACTCTTCAACTTGACCAACGTTCTCGTTTTCGTCCGCACCGACGATGGTTCCGCCACCGATGACGGAACCTCGACACCGCTCGCGTCCGGTGCGGAAGATACGTTCTTACTGCAAAGCACCGACCGCACGATTTCGCTGCGGGCGGCATCGACTGCTACCGGCTCGGTCTACTGCATGCCGATGCGCGGCGCGCCACGCGGCTAAGGCGGTATGCGCGAGCACCTCGTCGCCATGTACGAAGCGCTCTTTGCGCAGGCGGGTGAGCAGGCGGAATACACGCCTCCCGACGGATGGGCAGAGACTATCACCGTCCTGGTGGATAATCCGGATTATGAAGCTGATCTTGGCGGGCAGGTAGTTGCCAGGCAGGGGCTGCATGTCAAGGTCCGCAAGACTGAACTGCCTGCTCCCGTGAAGGGTGCCGAACTGCTTTACAATGACATGACGTATAGCGTGCGGGATCCGCGCGATGCCGACACGCGTGGCATTCTCTGGCTCCTGCCGCTTTCGCGTATTGCCTGATGGACATTTCGGTCACGGTCGAAACCCATCTCGCCCGCGAGATGGAGCGGATGGGCTCGGCCATTCGCGAAGGCGCCGACGAGGCGGTTACCGAAACGACGGCCAGCGCCAAGTTCCGCGCCCGCGAGATGGTGTCGGCTGCGCTTAGTCGGCGAGCCGGCAACACCGTTACCGACAAGTATTATCCGAAGCAGGACAAGCCCATCGTCGGCTGGCTGTATAGCCGATGGTGGAATCGCAGCGAAAATGTGCTGGCCGCTTTTGCCTATGGCGCCACCGTTCGGCCGAGGGCGGCGACAGCACTGGCGATCCCGCTCAAGGACAGCGGCACGAGCTGGTGGGATAGTGGCCAGTTCACAGATGGCCGCATGGCGCAACGGCGTGTAACGCCGCGCATCTTCGAGCGCGTCACCGGGCAGAAGCTGTTCCGGATCCGCTCCCGCGCCGGCCATACGCTGCTGGCGATTCGTCGCCCCGACGCGAAGGGTCTTAAGCGTGGAAGTGGGACCGGTCGTCGCCTCGTGAAGTCCAATCGTGCCGGCTACCGCGGCAGACTTGAGTCGCAAATTGCCCCGATCTTCCTTCTGGTAAAACAGAGTCAGATACCGAAGCGGTTTGAGTTTTCCGTGATCCGAGAGTTCGCGGAGCAGAGGCTTCCCTTGCTCTTCTTCCTATCGCTCGGCCGCCGCAAGGTCTTCGGTTAGTGCCAACATCCAAGCGCGAAGAGGTTCTGGCCGCGTTTTTCGCGCGCTTGGGGACCATTCCAGGAGCCGGGCTCATTGCCCGGATGCCGACCTATCGGCTCGATTACACGAAGTTGCCGGCGCTCATTCAGATCGACGGCGGAGAGCACCGCATCGATGCCATGTCGGGCGCGCTCACCATGATGACCGATATCGGCGTGGTAGTGATCGTCCGCACCGCGACCGATGCCGACCTCGGCACGCTTCTCACCGACTGGAATGCCAAGGTCCGCGCCGCGCTGGGCGCCGATCCGTATCTGTCGGGTAAGGTACTATCCCTTCTGTATTCGGGATGCAACGAACCCGTTCCGCTCTCGGAAGCGGAAGATGATCTGCCGACCATCGCGCAAACGATGACTTTCGAGGCCACTCGGATCGAGTCCGAGACCGACCCCTACTCGCTCTGATCATCCAGGCGCCGTCCAGCGCCATCCCAACCACCCTGATCGTCTCGATAAGGACGGGCTGCCATGTCCTATTATGCCGAACGTAACCAGCTCGTCCTGGTGAAGAAGGAGACCACGCCGGGCACCGATGCGGCGCCCACGGTTGGGTCCAACGCTCTCTGGGCCGAGGCTCCGGACAGCACGCTGAATGCCGAGAACTTCGAGACCAACGAGGTTGGCGGCACGCTCGATGATCCGCAGGGTGTTCCTGCCGGTGGCACCCGGTCGTTCACGACCGTCGTCAACCTGAAGGGCTCTGGCACGGCCGGTACGGCGCCAGACTACACGCCGCTGATGGAGTGCGCGGGCTTCGCGCCGACCGCTTTCGCGACGGACGTGACCGGGACGGCCACAGCGGGCGGTGCTAGCACGATCACGCTGGCCGGCGGTGCTTCGGCGGTGGACAACTTCTATCGCGGACAGATCATCCAGCTTACTGGCGGCACTGGAGCTGCTAACGGCCCTAGAATAATTACAGGGTACGTTGGCTCGACGAAAGTCGCGACAGTCTCGCCCAGCTGGGCCTCGGTAACGAGCAATGTCGTTCCCGATGCGACTTCTGCCTATGCCATTCGCAAGGGCAATCTGTTCAAACTGCAGTCCACGACCCTGCCACTGGTTACTGTCTACCACTATTTCCATCGCAACGACGGCGGCAACAGCAAGCTGGCCAAACTGGTCGGCGCCTGCGGAAACATGCGGCTGAGCTTGGCTCCCAACCGTTCCGGCCAGCTCACCTTCGAGTTGCAAGGCGGCATTTCTGGCCGTTCCGACGTGACGCATCCGGGTGCAGCCACATTCCTCAACAAAGCGGCGCCCGGGTTTCTCGCCGGTCAGGTCTATTTCGGCAATACAAAGCTGCCACTGAACGAGCTGACCTTCGACACCGGCAATCGCGTCACGGTCGAGCCGGATCCGAATGCCTCCTACGGCCGGGGCCTTGCCGGCATCACCGGTCGTCGTGTCGCCGGCAGTTTCCGCTTCCCGATGTTACTCGAAAGCGAGCTGGATGTGTTCACCAGCTGGCTGAATCAGACGCAGTACGGCCTCACCGCCCTCTACGGCAGTGTCGCTGGTAATCGCGTCGCGGTTTACATCGAGAAGGCTGTCTTCTCGGGCGTCAGTCAGGCGGCGCAGGACGGTTTCATCCACGACACTGTTCCCTTCAGGGCCGGCGATGTCGACTCTGGTCTCCTCCTCTATCTGTGGTGAGCCAACATGCCTCTATTTCGTGTAACCGGCCTCGGCCGGGACCTCATTCTGCGCGCCAATGACGAGGGCTCTGCCCGCGAATACATGGCTGGCAAAGGCAAGGACCGCGAGGAGCGGTGGCTTAGCCAGGATCACGGCCTGGTTACCCAGCTTCAGACGGACGGCTCCACCCAGGTGGTGTGGGACGCGGATTCCCCGAAGGAAGAGTTCGCTGCGCCCAAGGCCAAGGGAGAGAAGAGCCCGGCCGCATGACAGTGGTGAAGATACGCGTGGTGGTCCGTAACGCACAGGCCGCCATCCAGGCTTTGCGCCTTCTGGCCGAGGAAGGGGAATCCGCGCTGCGGAAGCTCGGGCTCGGAGCCGTTCAGCCATGACAAGCAAGCTGAATGGCGTCCTCTACGCCCCTGGGGAGCGGGTTGCGGTTGAGCCGCCCCGCTCTGGCCGCATCTACTGGGTGAGGAACCCAACCTTTCTGGAGAAGCCGCGGTGGCGCCATTCTGTGGCGGCGCTTGGCGGCAGGCGCTGGGGTCAGCTCGACCTCGCGATGGCTCTCCGTCGCGAGGTCGAACGCTTTCTGGGCGACGATCCAACCGGGGCTCAGTTCCTCGAGGCCATCGACGGGTATATCGCCGGCATTGAGACTGCCGTCGCTGCCTGGCGCGACGAGCGTAGCGATGAAAACAGTGCTGCTCTGACCAAGGCACTAGTTCCGCCGGAGCTCGTGACTGGCATCGAGACGCAGATCACGGCAGCGTCGCTGACCTACGCCAACATGCAGGCGGATCGCGCGTCTTATCGTGAATATGCGGGCATTGCCGCCGCGCAGATGTTCCTGGGCGACTGGGAGGGCAAAGGCCTGCCGCCTTTCCGGCGCACGATCTCAGGCGTGCCGGACGAGCTGATGAACCTGATCCCCAGCGCCCACATGGTGCTGATCGGCGATCAGGTCGAACTCTTGGTGGACCCCCCTGAGCTACTAATGGGAAACTCCGACTCGGCGTTCTTGCCGCTACCCGGCCAGACGCCTTCAGGGGACGAGAACACGCAACCCGAGAACAGCCACTGACCGGCGATGGTCGATGGTTCGCCCTGGGGTGGCTGGGGTTCCCGAGGTTGCGTGTGCATCCCGCCAACATGCTGGACGAGACGGAGCGAACGATCCTGTCGCTCTGGATGGCCTGCCGCGGGAACGAGATGTCGTCGGGGCACCTGCCGTTCAGCGGCGGGTATGCTCAGCAGCCGGCTGGATTGATAGCCTGTTTCAATGAGATGAGCGCTGCTGCCGGGCTCATCAACGAGCGGATGCCGCGGCGGGGCTAGGACTTGGCCCAGCCTCGGGCTTGCATGCACTGTCTGCCCAGCTCAGCAGCGTAGCCACCTTTATACGCCCAATCCGCGTTCATGGGTGCGACCGCGACCATGGCTTCATAGCCGCATTGCTTATTGTCCTGCTCCAGCATCACGGCTGTTCCGCCTGGCTTGGTCCAGTTTTCCGGCGGGGCGGCGCAGGCGGTAAGCGCCAGTAGTAGAACGATTGAACGTCGCATTTTCC
>JAJFBI010000577.1 GCA_020697385.1 Microvirga sp.
ATGGCGACGAGATCGTCGGAGATCTTGCTGTTCTTCATGGGCGGCAGGCCGATCCACACGAAGGGCACCTTGCGCTCCTTCAGAACGCCCGTGATCGCATCGACCCGCTGGCGGTAGAGTTCCTTCCAGCGGTCGGACAGGGGCTCCACGCTCTCCTCGCCGTCCCGGATCGACTGCCGGTCGTTCGTTCCCAGCATGACGACGGCGATGGAGGTTTTCTGCCCACTGTCGAGAGTTGTCTTGATGACGTTGGGCCAGTCCGCCGGGTCGGTGCGAACGAGGTTCGTGTCGCTTCTGACCTTGGAGACGACCGTAACGTCCTGGTCGTCGCTGAAATGGGCATCGAGCCCCTGCCGGGCATAGCTCGCCAGGGCATCGCCGAACACTACCACGTGGGTGCTCGGGTTGACCTTCGGCTTCTCCTGCTTGGCGACGGCTGCCGGCGGAGGCGCGGACCTGCGGGGTCTCGAAACGGGAGCTCGCGCTGGGGGTGGCGGCTCCTCTTTAGCGCCGAAGAATCGCCTTAAGCTGAAGCCCTGCTGCGGCTGGGGCTGCGCCGGTTGCACGAGCTTTCCGGGGTAATAGCCGGGCGGATAAGCCCGCTGATCCCGGTAGCCCGGCTGCTGCTGGTAATAGCCGGACTGCGCCAGGGCCGCATCGACCCCGCCCGCCGCAAGGAGCAGGGTCAGGGTCATACGATGAAGAATCGGCATGATTCTCATAGGCTCCATCCTATTCCGGACCAGCCTGGGTGTAGAGCCGTAGGGTAGCTCCGTCAGCGGGTCGCGCGCAGTTCGCGCAGCACAGCATAATCCGCATAGCCATCCGGGATCAAACCACGCCGAAGCTGGAAGTTCCGCACCGCGTCCCGTGTCTTGGAGCCGAACTTTCCGTCCGTATCGCCCTCATAGAAGCCGAGACGGGCCAGGCGCTCCTGCAGTTCCTGGCGCTGGTCCTTGGCGAGCATGGGCTCCTTGGGCCAAGCCCCCTGGATCGGCTGACCGCCCATGAGGCGGTCGCCGAGATGCGCCACGCCCATGGCGTAGGCGTCGGAGGAATTATAAGATTTGATCACGTCGTAGTTCTTGGTGACCAGGAAGGCCGGTCCACTGGCTCCGCCTGGCAGGAACAGCGAGGCTTCGCCCGCCCGAGGCATGGCCTTACCATCGACGCGGCGCAGACCGACGGTCTGCCATTGGGGGAAATTCAGCTTGAGGTAGCGGAAGTCGAAGTCCTTCGGCAGCTGGACCTCGAAGCCCCAGGGGAGCCCCGGCTCCCAGCCGTGCTGACGCAGGTAATTGGCCGTGGACGCCATGGCATCCGGCACCGAGGACCAGATGTCCCGCACCCCGTCCCGGTTGCCATCGACGGCGTATTTCATGAAGCTCGAGGGCATGAACTGGGTCTGGCCCATGGCGCCTGCCCAGGAGCCCAGCATCTTGGAGCGGTCCACATGCTCCTGTTCCAGGATCTGGAGCGCGGTGAGCAGTTCCTCGCGGAAGAAATCGGGCCGATAGCCGGTATAGGCCAGGGTCGACAGCGCCCGAATGGCATAGATCGAGCCGGTGAAGCTGCCGTAATTGGTCTCCATGCCCCAGACCCCAAGCACCACGGAGCGCGGGACGCCATATGTCTTTTCGACGAGGCTCAGCGTCTTCGTCCACTCGGCGGACACCTCCCGGCCGCGCTTCAGGCGCTCGGCGGAGATGGAACCGTTGATGTAGTCCCAGATCGGGCGAACGAACTCGGATTGCTTCTTGGTGAGCGCGATGATCTTCGCATCAGGCTCGACGCCTCGGAACGCCTCGTTGAAGGTCGCCTGCGAGATGCCCCGCGCCCTGG
The DNA here is from genome assembly GCA_020697385.1 of Microvirga sp. Classification (GTDB taxonomy): domain Bacteria; phylum Pseudomonadota; class Alphaproteobacteria; order Rhizobiales; family Beijerinckiaceae; genus Microvirga. The sequence goes on from JAJFBI010000577.1 coordinate 1,843, forward strand.
CTTCCGGCCAAAGGCCCTGCACGAAGCGCTGGAACCCGGCCTGCGACGCGTCCTGCGCCTGAACGGGCAATGCCATGACCGCCGCACCGGCGGTGAGGCTCAAACCGAGAAGGAGGGCGCCGGAGAGGCGGCGCACCAGAAGCTGGCGCATAAGGGTCGCTCACGGAAACAGGACAAGGTGTCCTGCCATTGCGACACTACGAGAGTTAACACCCGGTTGACAGCTAGCCTTATAGGTAGGGACCTATGCGGCCTTTCGACCCGCCAGGGCCTGCTCCCAACGCAGGGCCTGCTCGACGATTTCCTCCAGATTGTCATGCTGCGGCGCCCAGCCGAGCGCATGGATTTTATCGACTTTTGCCACAAGCTGGGCCGGGTCACCAGGCCGGCGCGGGCTCAGGCGAGCCTCGAAATCGACGCCCGAGACCCGTTTGACCACGTCCACGACCTCCAGGACGGAAGCACCGTGGCCATAACCGCAGTTCATGATTGTGCAATCGCCCCCGTTGCGGAGGTGCTGGAGGGCGACGAGGTGGGCGCGGGCGAGGTCGTTGACCTGGATGTAATCGCGCACGCAGGTGCCGTCCGGAGTCGCGTAATCCGTTCCGAACACGTCGAGATGCGGCCGCTGACCGAGCGCGGCTTGAGCCGCCACCTTGATGAGGTGGGTGGCCTGAGGGGTCGACTGGCCGGAGCGGCCCTTGGGGTCGGCGCCGGCAACGTTGAAATAGCGCAGGATCGCATAGCGCAGCCCATGGGCCGCGTGGGCATCCTGCAGCATCCATTCGGACATGAGCTTGCTGCGGCCATAAGGGTTGATCGGCACAAGCGGCATATCCTCGGTGAGCAAGGGCGCTTGAGGGTTGCCGTAGACGGCTGCCGTCGAGGAAAACACGAAGTTCCGGATGCCCTTTTGGACCGCCGTTTCGATCAGCGCCCGGGTCTTCACGGTGTTGTTGAAATAATAGCCCAGTGGGTCGGTGACGGATTCGGGCACCACGATCCTGGCGGCGAAATGCAGGATGCTGTCGATGTCGTGCTCGTCTATGATGCTGGATACGAGGGCCTGATCGCTCACGTCGCCGGTGACGAAGGCGGCTTCCTGCGGAACGGCCCAGCGGAAGCCCGTCGACAGGTTGTCGAGCACCACCACCGTCTGGCCTGCATCCAGAAGCTCGAGCACCATGTGGCTGCCGATATAGC
>JAJFBI010000578.1 GCA_020697385.1 Microvirga sp.
AGCCATGGACAGCAACAATGACCAAGGATCTTTCTGGGCGTCCGTCACTGCAGTGCTCACACTGACGCTCGTGGTCGGCGGACTTTATCTTCCCCTGTTCCTATATGGTGCGCCGATGAAATCGGTGATCTCAGCTCGAGTTTGGCCATTTCTGGCGGGTCTATAGGCCATCTGCGGTCAGTCCGGATCGGCAAATCTCACCAGGCTCATGAGTGCGTCCATCACGGCAATCCGGTAGATCGCGGTGGCAAACCGGCGATCATTGGCAATCGCGTCGGCATCGCCATGCACGCGCTCCAGCATGGTATCGAACACCTCCTCCATCATCTCCGCATCCACGGGCACGACAACCCCGCACGTCATCGCAAAAGCCTCCGGTGTGCTCAGTCGCATCGCGAGCGAGGTGCCAGGATGAGCCGTCTGCTCCAGATGCTCGTCAACCAGCCAGACCTCTTCCTGGCGCATGAGATCCAGCGCCATCAGGCCGGCCGTCTGATGCCGGCGCTCAACCCGCCAGACCGAGAAGCGGGCCCGCAGCAGGGCCTGCAGCATCACGTCCTCATCCGAGCCGGGTGCCGCGGCAGCGTGACGGACATAGCGGTCAAGCCCGCGCGAGCGGCCCGGCGGCGCGGTGTAGAGGGCTAGGTCATACGCCAACGTCACCTCGTCCAGGCTCTCGGCCACCAGCATCTTGCCGATCGTGAGCCCCAGCCGGCGCGCCTGCTCCATCAGGGCCGAATCCGGCACAAAGCGAAGGGCCTCGTTGTGATGGTGGGTGCTGATCGCGCGCAGATGACGATAGCGCGTCAGGATCTCGGTCCGACCCATTTCGGCCATGGCGACCTCCCAGGCTCTTGAGCCTGATTGTGGGAGATCGTGGCCATGCCCGTCCAGCCCCATGTTCCTGACCATCTGTCCACCTGGCTCGATCCGTTCCGGGCCTGCCTGACCGGGCCAACCTTCCGCCATGCCCTCGTGCTCGTCATGGGAGCTCTTCTCACCCCGGGGCGCCGCACCGTCACGGCCATGCTCACCGTTGTCGGCCTCGCCCGCACCCGCAGCTTCACGAACTATCACCGCGTGCTCAACCGCAACCAGTGGTCCAGCCGCGAGGTGGCGCGATGCCTGCTCGGCCTGCTGGTGGCGACCTTTCTGCCGACCGGGCCAGTGATCATTGGCCTGGATGATACCCTCGAACGCCGCTGGGGCGCTCGGATTAAGGCTCGTGGCATTTACCGGGATCCGGTCCGCTCCTCCCATGGCCACTTCGTCAAAGCCTCGGGATTGCGCTGGCTGTCCGCTATGCTGCTCGTCCCCATCCCGTGGGCCGGTCGCGTGTGGGCGTTGCCGTTCCTGACCGTGTTGGCTCCCTCCGAGCGCTTCTCGCGCGAGCACCGCCAGCGCCATAAGGCACTCACGGACTGGGCCCGGCAAGCTCTTCTCCAGGTCGCCCGCTGGCTGCCGGACCGGCGCATCGTGGCGGTGGCCGATCAGAGTTTCGCGGCGATTGACCTGTTGAACGCGGTTCGGCATCGCCTGTGCATGATCACACGTCTGCGTCTGGATGCGCGCCTGTTCACGCCGGCTCCGCGCCGTCGGCCGGGAACCCGAGGGCGCCCCCGCATTGTCGGGCACCGTCTTCCGAGCCTGGCTGAACGCCTGGCCAATCCCAAAACGGCGTGGCGGCGGGTCTGGGTCGACGGCTGGTACGGCGGTGGCGAACGCCTGATCGAGTTCATCTCCGGCACGGCGATCTGGCACCATCCCGGCAAGCACGTGCCGATCCGCTATGTTCTGGTGCGGGACGTGGCCGGCCTCCTCAAGCCTCAGGCGTTTCTGTGCACGGACCTCGAGGCCGATCCTCTTGAGATCGTGCGCTGGTTTGTGCGGCGCTGGAGCACCGAAGTGACCTTTGCCGAGGCTCGCAGACACCTGGGGATGGAGACGCAACGCCAATGGTCGGACAAGGCCATCGCCCGCACGACACCCGCTCTGCTGGGGCTGTTCTCGCTAGTCAGTCTCTGGACCGATGATCCCGCCATTCGGCGCTTGGCTCGCCCTCGGTGGGCCGCCTGGTACGACAAGCGCACGATCACCTTCAGCGATGCCCTGGCGGCCGTCCGACGCTCGCTCTGGGCTGCCGCAGTTTCTGATGCGTCACGCCAGCCCGCCAACATGACAAAAAGCCAGATCGATGTTCTGAAGCGACTAACTACAGCACTCTGCTACCCAGCATAAATGGCCAAAGTCGAGCTTAGGGCCAAGGAGAATTGTAGTAGGTGCCTTATTGGTCGTGCCGGCTGAACGACTTGCTAGTTATTCTATGCCCTGAATTCATTAAAACTTAGGCATAATATGTTGGCCCACTATCGGACCAGAACTCGCGGGTTTGTAGCCGGAAGCAAGCGTTCATAGATCCGGCGAACTTTGCTGTAGCATTCGCATGCCGTCTGTTCGAGCCCATTCCGATCAGTCACCGTGATACCGCCGCGGCTCTGCCGGATCAGTCCCGCTGTCTGAAGCTTACGAGCCACTGTACTGAGCGTAGAACGTTGGACGCCCAGCATCCCTGCCATGAGCTCGTGTGTGAGGGGGAGGGTGTCATGGTCGAGGCGATCATGCATGCTCAGGATCCAGCGGCTGCAGCGTGCTTCCACTCCATGAACCGCATTGCAGGACACAGTCTGAAACGTCTGCGCGAGTAGTGCTTCGCTGTAGCTCCTGATCAACTGCTGAAGTCTGGGACGGGTGGTTCTCACCTCGTTCAGGCGCTGGACCGGAATACGTGAGACAGATCCAGACTTTACGACGACGTAGCGTCCGAATGCCTCCCGAGTGACCAGACCGCTGAGCAGCCCCATCACTCCTTCATATCCAAACCCCGCGACCTCTGTGGAGCTCCCATCCTCCAGAACATTCACAAGTGAGATGATTGAATCGTGAGGGAAGTATGCATGATGCATAAGATCACCGGTGTCGTAGAGTACCTGACCGCGTCTTATCTCGACGGTTTCGATCTCGGGTTCAAGAAGTGCTACATCCAC
>JAJFBI010000057.1 GCA_020697385.1 Microvirga sp.
CACCGCGTGGATCTGGCGCTTCATGGCGTGCACGTCGGCAATGGACGCGAAGTCGAAATACTTGCGCCAGATGAAAGGGCGCAGCTCCTTCAGGAAATTTTCGCCGAGCGTCAGGTCCCCGGCTATTGGCCTTGCTTTGATGAAGGCTGCGCGCTCCCAGTTTTGCCCCACCGTTTCATAATAGACATAGGCCGAGGACAGCGACACGGCGGTGGGTGTCGAACCCGGATCAGGCCGCAGTCGATAATCGACGCGATGCACATAGCCGTCGGCCGTGCGCTCCTGCAGCAGCTTGGCGAGCTGCTGAGCAATGCGGGTGTAGATTGTCGCCGCTTCGGATGGATCGCGCAAAATCGCCGTGTCCGGATCGAAGAAGATCACGAGGTCGATGTCGCTCGAATAGTTGAGCTCCCCTGCCCCGTGCTTGCCTAGCGCCAGCACAGTGAAGCCGGACTCTTCGCCCGGACGGTTCGGGTTCACAAGGTTGACGCGACCGAGATCCGCCATTTCGGTGAGAACGAGATTGACACCGCCAGCGACCGACGCATCGGCGAAATCGGAGAGCGCCTGAGTGACCTGCTCCGTGCCCCAAAGCCCTCCGATATCCGCCATGGCGACGAGGAGCGCGTGGGCGTTGCGGTTCTGTCGGAAGCTCCGCACAGCGTCGTCGCGGGCGATCGCACCGTTGCGCAGTTCATGAAATAAGCCGGACTGGTTCTCGATGATCGCGCGATGCGCTCCCTCCGGCGGCGTGAAGGCAAGCCTTGCGACGCGGGCGGGATCGTTGACGATCAGCTGCCAGAGAAAAGGGGAATGATCGGCGAGGCCCAGGAGAAGGTCGCGGAAAAGGCCCTCATCGAGATGAGGCAACAGGGCAGCCGCCTCGGGCTCGTCGCGGACACGATCGATGAAATCCTTCATCTGCGCCTTGGCTCGTTTGGGGTCAGCCACGAGCGGCGCCCGGGTCAGGCAGCTGAGGAGGGAGTCGTTCGTATCCGGCACGGCGGGTCTCTCGGGCTTTCTGCGATGGCCCGAGTGTTCACGCCGGGCATCCGGAGGCAACCGAAAAGTGCCCTGGGGCTCTCATCCTTCAGGCTTAAGCGGCGGTCTGAAGGGTTGGTTGCGGAAGCTCCACGGCCTTGAGCGGCAGAGCCAAGACGACCCGCAGGCCAGGCTCGTTATCCTCCAGGCGCAGCACGCCGCCATGGAGGCGCGCCACCGCCGCCACGAGGCTCAGGCCCAAGCCGAAGCCGGGACGGGAGCGGGCCGTCTCCAGACGGACGAAGCGCTCAAGCACCCTGCCCCGCTCGGATTCCGGAATGCCTAGCCCCCGGTCCGCCACCGCGATCAGCACCTCGCCATCGCGGCGGTGGGCCGACACGCTGATCGTTTTGTTGGGAGTGTCCGACGAGGCACCATATTTGAGGGCGTTGTCGAGGAGGTTCGACATGGCCTGCCCGAGGAGCTCGCGGCTGCCGTGAACCGGCAGATCGTTCTCGACCGAGACCTCAAGGTCCACCCCGGCCTCCTCGGCCAGCGCATCGTAAAGTTCGGCCACGCCGCGCACGGCTTCCGCCGCGTCGAAATCCGCAAGGCCTTCGCGGGCGCTGCCTGCCTCGAGTCGCGCGATCATCAGCAGCGCGTTGAAGATACGGATCAGATTGTCGCTTTCGTCGATGGTCGCTTCGAGAGCATTTCTCAGCTCCTCCGGGTTCCTGGCCGTGCGCAGGGCCTCGTCGGCCTTGTTGCGCAGGCGCGTCAGCGGCGTCTTGAGATCGTGGGCGATATTGTCGGAAACCTCCTGCATCCCGCGCATCAACTCGCCGATGCGATCGAGCATGGCGTTGAGGTTTTCCGCGAGCCGGTCGAGTTCGTCGCCGGTTCCCGCTACCTTCAGCCGCCCGCCGAGATCGCCCGCCATGATGTGGCGCGTGATGTCCGTCATGTCGTCGACGCGCTTGAGCACCCGCCGGGTGATGAACCACCCGCCGAGACAGCCGAGCACGCCGACGAAGAGCAAGGAATAGCCGAACGCACGTTGGATGATCTCACGCAGGCGCCGGCGCTCTTCCACGTCGCGGCCGACGAGGAGGCGGAACCCGCCGGGCAGGAGATAAACCCGCACGATGGCCACATCGGGCCGCGTATCAGTCTCGTCGGTGCGGTTATAGAGCGTCTCGAACTGACCCGTCCGTCCAAGTATGTCAGGAGGCAATGCGCCCACATTGCCGGCGATCCGCTCACCGGCTTCCGTGGTGACGAGATAAAGCAAGGCGCCAGGGGCACGCGAACGCCGCTCGACATTGTTCACGAGACGACGCAGGCCGCCAAACCTGTACTGATCGGATAGGCTGTTGATCTCGGATTCGATGCTCGAGATGAACTGCTCGGTCAGGAGCCGCTGGGCGTTCCAAGCCACATAGCCCAGCGCCACGAAGGCAAAGATGGTGAAGATGAGAAGATAGGCAAAGGACAGCTTGAAGGCCGTCGTGCGAAAGAGCTTTCCGAGAGCGCTCATGAAGGCTTTCATGACCCCACCCTCATTCCTCGTCTCCCTCGGCGCCGACACGCACCGTGTAGCCTGCGCCGCGGATCGTGTGGATGAGAGGCTTGTCGAAGCCCTTGTCGATCTTGGCGCGCAGGCGCGAGACGTGAACGTCGATCACGTTGGTCTGGGGATCGAAGTGATAATCCCACACATGCTCCAGCAGCATGGTGCGAGTGACCACCTGATTGGCGTTCTTCATGAGGTATTCGAGCAGCCGGAACTCACGCGGCTGCAGCACGATCTCCTGCCCTGACCGCGTCACGCGATGGGACAGGCGGTCGAGTTCGAGATCGGCAATGCGATAGACCGTCGGCTCCGCATGGGGCGCCGAGGCGCGGCGGCGCGAGAGAACTTCGACGCGGGCGAGAAGCTCGGAGAAAGCGTAAGGCTTCGGCAGGTAATCGTCGCCGCCTGCACGCAATCCCTTCACCCGGTCGTCGACCTGGCCTAGGGCCGAGAGGATGAGAACAGGCGTCTCGACCTTCTGCTCGCGGAGCGACCGGATCAGGGAGAGGCCGTCGAGCTTGGGCAGCATGCGGTCGACCACGAGCACGTCGTAATCGCCTGCTTCCGCCATGGCATAGCCGTCGAGGCCATCGGCGGCGTGGTCCGCCACGTGGCCCGCTTCCCGGAACGCCTTGACGAGGTAGGAGGCGGCCTCCCGGTCGTCCTCGATGATCAGAATCCGCATCGGCCTGCACGCTGCACAAGAAAAAAGCCCGTCGGCGGACCGGTCCTGGAGGGGAAAGACCGGTCCGCCGCGGGCAGAAGACACCAGGTGTCGGGGGCAATCAACTCAGAAAGCCTGGTGCCTGTGCTTTATCCGAGGGGTTTAGACGCCCTTCGGCTGGCTCGCGACCTCGAGGGTCACGCTCCGCTCCTTGCCGTCACGCCACAGCGTGAGCGACAGGCTCTTGCCCGGGGCGACATTGGCCACTTTGCGGGAAAGGTCCTTGGCCTCGTTGATCGGCTGTCCATCAACCGCGATGATCGTGTCGCCCGTCCTGACGCCGGCCTTGGCCGCGGGACCGTCCTTCATGGCCTCGGCAACGAGGGCGCCCTTGGGCTCCTTCAGGCCGATCGCCTCGGCGATCTCTTTGGTCACCGGCTGCATCTGCACGCCGATGAAGCCGCGGGTCACGGAGCCGTTCTCCTTCAGAGACGCCACGACCGTGTCGACCGTGCTCGCTGGGATGGCAAACGCAATACCCACATTGCCGCCCGACGGCGAAAAGATCGCGGTGTTCACGCCCACGACCTCTCCGGCAAGATTGAAGGTCGGGCCACCCGAGTTGCCCCGGTTCACGGAAGCGTCGATCTGGATGAAGTCATCGTAGGGACCGGCACCGATGTCGCGGTGCTGGGCCGACACGATACCGGCCGTCACCGTGCCGCCGAGGCCGAACGGGTTGCCGATGGCCACTACCCAATCGCCGATGCGGGCCTTCTGGCCGGCCATGCGCACGTAAGGGAAGTCGCTGCCCTCGACCTTCAGCAGGGCGAGGTCGGTCTTCGGGTCGGTACCGACCACCTTGGCGTCCAGCGTCTTGCCGTCGTCCATGGTGATCTCGACCTCGGAGCCCTTGTCGACCACGTGGTTGTTGGTCACGATGTAGCCGTCAGCGGAAACGAAGAAGCCGGAACCCATGGACTGGCCGAAGCGGCGAGGCTGCTCCCGGCGCTGGCCGCGCTCACCCCGGTCACCGCGCTCGCCATCACGGAACTGGCGGAAGAAGCGCTCCATCGGGTGGCCGGGGGGCAGGTCCGGCATCGAGAAGCGCGGGCCGCTCTCATCGTCGTCACGATCGGCCACGTTCTGCACCTTGACCTTCACGGCCACGACAGCGGGCTTCACCCGCTCGATCACGTCGGCGAAGGACGGAACATTCTGCACCGGCTGGGCCATGGAGCGCAGCTCGGCATGGGCGGCATTGGGGGCAACCAGACCGCTCTCGACGGCGCCGCCTGCGATCAACGCAGCCACGGCCGCCGCGCCGAGCCATTTTGCGGTGCGCTTGCGGGCGGGAGTGGAAACCTTATCCAACATCTCTTGTCTCTCCTGGATGAACCCTTGGCGGTTCGTCATGAGAGCAAGATGGGGGTTAGCGCCTTACGGCACCCTCACCCAAAGATGAAATGTTGGTAAGGTTTGCTCAGGATGCGGATCGGTCCTGACTGAGCAACTCGTCAAGCGCCTTCTGCTCCTCATCATCGAGGGCTGCGCCAGCCGGCTGCGGACGCTTGCGCATGGCCGTATAGGCCCCGATGCCGCCCAGCGCCAGCACCAGGGCAGGAGTCAGCCACAGCAGAAGGGTATGGGTGCCGAAGGTGGGTTTCAGCAGGACGAACTCGCCGTAACGCTGCACGAGGAAGCGTTCCACCTCGTCGTCAGTGTCACCGGCGACGAGCCGCTCGCGCACCAGCAGGCGCAGGTCCTTGGCGAGTTGGGCATCGGAATCATCGATGGACTGGTTCTGGCAGACGAGGCAGCGCAGGCCCGCCGAGATCTCGCGGGCGCGCTTTTCGAGGGCCGGGTCTTTCAGCACCTCGCCCGGCTGTACGGCGAAGGCGGAGCCACTGACGAGAAGGGCTGCGATGAGGACGATGACGAAGCGCATGACCTACTCCGCAGGAACCGCATTCGGCGGCATCGTCTTGGCGGGAGCCGGAGCGCCGATGCGCAGGCGCCGGTCGGTGAGCGAGATGCCGCCGCCGATCGCCATCACGAGGGAACCGATCCAGATCAGCAGGACGAGCGGCTTGTGGTAAAGCCTGACACCGATGGATCCGTCGGGCTGCGCGTCGCCGATGCTGGCATAGACCTGGCCTAGACCGATGGTCAGGATGCCGGCCTCCGTGGTCGGCATGCCGCGGGTCACGTAGAGCCGCTTCATGGTCTCCAGCGTCCCGAGTTCACGGCCATTGCCGAACACGGTCAGGACAGCCGCTTCCTCGCGGTAATTGGCCTCGACGCGCGGAATGACCCGCTCGAGCCGCACCTCGTAGTCGCCGCCCTTCAGGCGCTCGCCAACTTTAAGGCTTCCGATAGCCTCGATGCCCCAGGCGGTAGCCGCGATGCCGATAACGGTGAGACCCACGCCGGCATGCGCGATGGCCGTGCCCCAGGCCGAGCGCGGCAGGCCTCGCGCCTTGCGCCAGGCAACTGCCAAAGGCGTGCCTTTCGACCAGGCGCGGGACACGATCTCGTTGAGCGAGCCGAGCACCAGATAAAGCCCAAGCCCGATGCCGAGGGGCGCCGCCACCGGGCCGCCATAGGTGAAGGCGAACATCACCATCGTCGCCAGGAGCGAGATGCCGAACACCGCATAGAGCCGCTGGGCCGTGCCGAGGAAGTTGCCGCGCTTCCAGGCCAGCGTCTGCCCAAGCGGCAGCAGCAGCAGGAGCGGCACGATCAATGGCAGGAAGGTGAAGTTGAAGAACGGAGCGCCGACGGAGATTTTTTCTCCCGTCAGCACCTCAAGGGCCAGCGGGTAGAGGGTGCCGATAAACACGGTGGCGCAGGCGGTGGCGAGGAACAGGTTGTTGACCACGAGGGCGCCCTCGCGGGAAACCGGTGCGAACAGGCCACCCTGCTTGAGCATCGGTGCGCGCCAGGCGAAGAGCGCGAGCGAGCCGCCGACGAACAGGATGAGAATGCCGAGGATGAAGGTGCCGCGCTCCGGGTCCACCGCGAAGGAATGGACGGAGGTGAGCACGCCGGAGCGCACCAGGAAGGTGCCGAGCAGCGAGAGCGAGAAGGTCAGGATGGCGAGCAGGATCGTCCACACTTTGAGCGCATCGCGCTTCTCCATCACGACGGTGGAATGCACGAGCGCCGTGCCGGCGAGCCACGGCATAAGCGAAGCGTTCTCCACCGGATCCCAGAACCACCAGCCGCCCCAGCCGAGTTCGTAATAGGCCCAGTATGAGCCCATGGCGATGCCGAGGGTCAGGAACGCCCAGGCACCGAGCGTCCAAGGACGCACGATCCTGGCCCAGACCGCATCGATGCGCCCGTCGATGAGCGCCGCGCAGGCGAAGGCGAACGAGATCGAGAAGCCCACATAGCCGATGTAGAGAAGCGGCGGATGGATCGCCAGCCCGGGATCCTGCAGCAGCGGATTGAGATCTTGGCCTTCCAGCGCTGCCGGAACCACGCGGGTGAAGGGATTGGACGTGGTGAGGATGAAGAGCAGGAACGCGATGGTGACGGCAGCCTGCACGGCCAGCGTGTTTGCCTGCAGCCGCATGGGGATGCTGTTGCGGGAGATTGCCACCACGGCGCCGAACAAAGCGAGGATCAGCACCCAGAGCAGCATGGAGCCTTCATGATTCCCCCACACGCCGGAGATCTTGTAGATCAGGGGCTTCGCCGAGTGCGAGTTCTGCACGACGTTGAGCACCGAGAAGTCGGAGTTCAGATAGGCGAAGGTCAGGGCAAGGAACGAAAACGCGATGCAGGCGAAGACCGCCACCGCGGTCGTCGGGGCCACCGCCATCAGCACGGGATCGTTGGCGCGCGCGCCCCAGAGCGGCACGAGGAACTGGATCAGCGACAGGCCCAGGGCAAGCGCGAGTGCGAAATGTCCGGCCTCGACCAACACGACAGCTCTCCTTGCTACTGCGTTTTGGGCGCGGCATCGGCCTCGCCCTGCCAGTGACCCTGCTTTTTAAGCGCATCGGCTACTTCGCGCGGCATATAATTCTCGTCGTGCTTGGCGAGAACCGAGTCGGCCCGGAAAACACTCGCGCTCTCCAAGATGCCCTCGGCCACGATCCCCTGCCCTTCGCGGAACAGGTCCGGCAGCAGGCCCTTGTAGTTCACCTTGATCGCGGCCTCGGCATCCATGACCTCGAAGGTGATCTGTTGGTCGGCGCCGCGCTGCACGGAGCCCTCCTTGACGAGTCCCCCGAGGCGGATGCGCGTGCCGGGCTGCACGCTCTTCGCCTGGATGTCGGCTGGCGAATTGAAGAACACGATGGTGTCGTTCATGGCATAGAGCACGAGCCCGAGGGCGACCGCGAGGACGCATCCGGCAACTCCGATGAGGGTCAGGCGGCGTTGTTTTCTTGTCATGGCTGAGCGTCGGTGAGTTTCAGTTCCTGGGCCATCGTGTCGATGGTCTTCAAGCCTTGGGCATCCTGTGCCAAGGCCTCGCGGGCGCGCTTGGCCGCATCACTGGCCTTGTCGCGCTGCCCCAGCACGGCATAGGAGCGCATCAGCCGCGCCCATTCCTCGGCCGAGCCGCCTTGGGCTTCGAGGCGGCTTGCAAGCCCCGCCACCATGCCGGCGATGGCTTCCGGGCCGATCTGCGGCGCTCCGGCCGTAGCTGCCTCGGGTTGGGGTGCACCGAGCGCCGCCAGTTCCTGCCTTACCGCGTCCACCCACGGCGCATCGGCCGGCGACGAGGCGAGCAGGTCCTGAAGGATCGTCTTGGCCTTGTCGGTCTGTCCGTCCTGCACAGCCGCACGGGCGAGATAGAACTGGGCCTTGGGGGCGCTCGGGTCGAGCTTGACCGCCTGCTCGAACGCAGTTTGTGCCTCTGCGGAGATCAACCCGTCCTTGGCGAGCACCAAGGCCTCGCCGTAATTGGCGAAGCGGACGGCATCGGGCGCCTGATAGCGGATGGCCGATTCATAGGCCTTCACCGCATCCTCGATGCGGCCCATGCGCAGATAGACCGGAGCGATCACCTCCCAGCCGCGCCCGTCCTGCGGATTCTTGGCAAGATGCGCCTCGATCTCGACCACGGCGCCGAGCAGGTTGCTGCCGCCCGCCTGCTGCGGCTGCATGCGGGCACCGGGCGGCTCGCTCAGCAGTTGGGGTGAGCCATAGATCTCGTAGGTCGCGAGCGCCAGAAGCGGTATGATCGACAGCGCAAGGGTCGATGCCGCGCGGCGGCGGCGCAGGGCCGGCTCGCCTACAGCGGCAAAGGCTTCTTCGGCCTGCAGGCCCGTGGCCCGCAGCAGCCGGCGTCCGGCCTCGGCCTTGGCGGCCTCCGCCTCATTGGCGAGAAGCACGCCACGAGCCAGATCCCGCTCGATCTCGGCGATCTGCTCGCGATAGAATTGCGTGTCAGGATCGGCCTGGCGCGCGACGGCATAATGGCGCGACAACGGCCACAACACCGCCATCACGGCCGCCGCCGTCATTGCCAGGAGAATGATCCAGATCACCATAAAGTCCTATTTACCCCGTGTCCTCCTCAAGCACGACGGTGGCACGGTGTCACGCGTAAATCTCCTTAAGAGGAACTCCTGTCCCCCGGGAGTTCCAGGATGGCCCGCAAGCCCCCCATGGGTGAGGCATCGAGCTTGAGCGAGCCCCGGTATAGAGCAGCGAGGTCGCTCACGATGGAAAGGCCGAGGCCCGAGCCGGGCTTAGTCTCGTCGAGCCTTCGGCCGCGCTTGAGCATCTCGGTCCTGGCAGCTTCGGGCAATCCCGGGCCGTCATCGTCGATCAGCAGGCGGAAACGAGGCCGGTCATCATCCCGGACGATCTCGGTGGCCACCACGACCTTGTGCGCAGCCCATTTGGCCGCGTTGTCGATGAGGTTGCCGGCCATCTCCTCGAGGTCCTGCTTCTCGCCGCGGAAGCGCAGGTCCGGCGGGATTGCGAGTTCCACCTCCAGGTCCTTGTCGCGGTAGATCTTCGCGAAAGTCCGCGCGAGCCCTGCAATCACGGGCTCGGTTTCCGTCAGCGTTCCGAGCGTGCCGGCAAGCGCCGCCGCGCGGGCGCGGTCGAGATAGTAGTTCACCTGATCGCGCATGAGGGCCGCCTGCTCGCGCACCCGGGCGGCCACATCCTCGGGGGCATTCTCGGCTTCGTTCGTGATGATGCTGAGCGGTGTCTTGAGCGCATGGGCAAGGTTGCCCACCTGCGTGCGAGCGCGCTCCAGGATCTCGCGGTTGGTATCGAGCAGCAGGTTCAACTCGCTGGCGAGCGGAGAAATGTCGCGCGGATACTCACCCACGATGCGCTCCGCCTCTCCCTGCCGGATGGCGCCGAGCGCGCTGCGGAGGTTGGACAGGGGCCGAAGGCCGAAGCGGATCTGCAGCAACGTGGTGAAGCCGAGCGCCAGCCCGAGCAGCGCGAAGGTGACGGTGAGCGCGAAAATGAAGTCGCGCACGGCCACTTCGATCTCGTCGGCGGGCCCGGCCACGCGGATGATGTAACGTCCGTCCTCGCCGAGGTCGATGTCGCGCTCGATGACGCGTAAGGAGCGGTCGTCCGGTGCCCGTCCGTAGCCGCGGCGGATCTGCCCGAAGCGGTCGTCGCCGGCGGCCAGGGTCGGCAATTGCCCGCCGAAGAGCGATTTCGAGGAACGGATCTCGGCTGCCGCCGCATTGGGCCGCGCCACCTGCCAGTACCAGCCCGACAGCGGCAGCTCAAAGCGGGGATCGCCGATGGGACCGAGATCCCGGTCGGGATCGCCCGGCCCGACGAGATTGGAGGCGAGCGTGTTGGCATAGACCAGAAGCCGCTGGTCGAAGGCCCGCTCCGTGTTGTCCCGGTAGAGAGTGGACAGGATCAGCCCCGCGATCAGCAGGATCACGAAGCTCCAGAACACCGAGGAGACCGCCAGCCGGACCGCGATGGGCCGGCTGGCGAACCGTTTCACGAGCGGTGACAGGCCGGTCACGTCTTGGTCTGGGCCTGGGTCGTCTGGGCCTGGCTCGCGTCAAGGAGATAGCCCAGTCCCCGGACGGTCTGGATGATGTCGACGCCGAGCTTTTTGCGAAGCCTGCCGATGAAGACCTCGATGGTGTTGGAATCCCGGTCGAAATCTTGGTCGTAGAGGTGCTCGGTCAGCTCGCCCCGCGAAACGATGCGGCCCATATGGTGCATGAGGTAGGACAGCAGCCGGTACTCGTGCGAGGTCAGCTTCACGGGGTTGCCGTCCACGGCCACGCGGCCGGAGCGGGTGTCGAGCTTCACCGGCCCGCAGGAAATCTCGCTCGTGGCATGGCCGGCCGAGCGGCGCAGCAGAGCGCGCACGCGGGCGAGCAGCTCCTCCATGTGGAAGGGTTTCGTTACGTAATCGTCGGCGCCGGCATCGAAGCCCTGCACCTTGTCGCTCCAGCGATCGCGGGCGGTCAGGATGATGACCGGGGTCTTGCGGCCCTCGCGGCGCCAGGCGGT
>JAJFBI010000579.1 GCA_020697385.1 Microvirga sp.
GCGAGGGTGTTCGTGTTACACGCAGTTATCAGTACACGCGCTGGTTCGATGGCTCAACGCATTTATGGGTCGGGCGGCGTAAACAGATCGGCAGCGGTGAAGGATCGAGTGGCCTACGTTTTGACGTTGTTGACGTTGTTTAGATTCGATGTCGATGTTGGCTAGCGTGCCGCGCCGCCGTCGCGACGCAACTCGGCGTGACCCCTCCGACCGAGCCCAACGAGAAGCAAAAGGCGATGCACGCGAGCCGCGCGAAGCTCTCGGGAGCCGCCTCGAGCGGAAGTTCAGGAGCGAGATGGTCAGTGACCTGACCCCCGTAATTTCCTCCGTGTGAAGCGTATCTCTCCGGTGAAGGCCGTCTTGCCGGATTGAGGCTTGGCGTTGAGGACTGTTCGTATGGACAGTCATACGCACAGTGCGCAATTCGGGCGGCTCGAGGTGGTCGAGACGGGTCGACGCCGACGCTGGTCTGAGGACGAGAAGCTCCGGATTGTTATGGAGAGCTTGCGCGGGCGGCGGCTTGTATCGGCGACGGCACGCCGATACGGGATCACCCGATCGATGCTGGTCACGTGGCGACGAGCGTTTGGCCCCGAGCAGGTCGGCCCCGAAGGGGCGGCACCGGGCTTTGTGCCGGCGCTGATCGTCCCCGAGGGTGGGCCGAGAACCGGGACGGCCCCGACCGGACGCATGGAGATCGTCGTCAGGAGCGGGCGTCGGATCATTGTCGATGCGGGGGTAGACGCGGCGGCGCTCGCGCGGGTGCTCGAGGTTGTGGACCGCCGATGATCCCGGTCCCGTCGGGTGTTCGGGTTTGGCTGGCGACTGGCGTGACCGATATGCGCCGCGGCATGAACGGGCTGTCGCTTCAGGTCCAGGAAGCATTTGGCCGAGATCCCCATGCTGGCGATCTCTACGTCTTCCGCGGACGCCGGGGCGATCTGATCAAGGTGCTTTGGCATGACGGCCTCGGGTTGTCGCTCTATGCCAAGCGCCTTGAGCGGGGTCGGTTCGTGTGGCCGTTGCCGGCCGACGGCGTCGTTCCGATCACTCCAGCGCAGCTCGGCTACTTGCTGGAGGCGATCGATTGGCGGCATCCGCAACGAACGTGGAGACCGGGTGCGGCAGGGTGACTCATCCCCCACAAGTTTTGCCACGGAGCGCGGCGAATCTGCTCTCCTGTGTTCATGCCCATCTCGGCACTCCCGGATGACGTCGAAGCGCTGAAGCGCCTGGTGCTGGCGCGTGAAGCCGATCTCGCCGACGCTCGGGCGCGGCAATCGAGCTCCGAGGCTCTGATCGCGCACTTGCGGCTCACGATCGAGAAGATGAGACGCGACCTCTACGGGCAGCGCAGCGAGCGGGGCGCGCGCCTTCTGGACCAGATGGAACTCGAACTTGAGGAGCTCGAGGCGGCGGCCTCGGAGGATGAGCTCGCCGACGAGAGAGCCGCCGCGGCCGCGGACACGACCGTACGCTCGTTCACGCGCAAGAGGCCCTCCCGCAAGCCGTTCGCGGAACATCTGCCGCGCGAGCGGATCATCGTGCCCGGCCCGACCGCGTGCACGTGCTGCGGGTCGACCCGGCTTGCTAAGCTCGGCGAGGATGTGAGCGAGACGCTGGAGGTCGTGCCGCGGCAGTGGAAGGTGCTGCAATACGTTCGGGAGAAGTTCACGTGCCGGTCGTGCGAGGGGATCTCGCAAGCGCCGGCGCCGTTCCGTGTGTTGCCGCGCGGCTTTGCCGGCCCGAGCCTTCTCGCCATGGTGCTGTTCGAGAAGTACGGACAGCATCAACCTCTCAACCGGCAGGCGGAGCGCTACCGCCGGGAGGGCGTCGACCTTAGCCTCTCGACCCTTGCTGACCAGGTCGGGGGCTGTGCCGTGCTGCTGCGTCCTCTCTACGACCTGATCCAGGCTCACGTGCTCGCCGCGCCTCGCGTGCACGCCGACGACACTACCGTCCCGGTTCTCGCCAAGGGCAAGACCGTGACCGGGCGAGCCTGGGTGTACGTGCGCGACGAGCGGCCGTTTGGCGGGCCCGACCCGCCCGCCGCGGTGTTCCACTACTCGCGCGATCGGACCGGTGATCATCCCGAGCGCCATCTCGAGGGCTATTGCGGGATCGTGCAAGCCGACGCGTATGCCGGCTTCAATAGGCTCTACGCGTCTGACCGTCGTCCTGAGCCATTGATCGAAGCGGCATGTTGGGCCCACGCGAGGCGCAAGTTCTTCGTGCTCGCCGACGTCGCCGCAAAAGCGCGCGGGAGGCTGCCCGTCGTCGCCCCGCTCGCGATCGAAGCCGTCAAGCGCATCGATGCGATCTTTGCGATCGAGCGCGAGATGAATGGCGTCGCGGCTGCGGAGCGTCTCTTTGCTCGCCGGCAACGGACCGTGCTTCTCGTCGACGACCTCGAGGCATGGATGCGGACCGAGCGTGCGAGGCTGTCGCGGCATGCGGAGGTCGCCAAGGCTATGGACTACATGCTCAAGCGCTGGGCCGCGTTCGCGCGCTTCCTCGACGACGGCCGCATCTGTCTGTCGAACAACGCCGCCGAGAGGGCGCTGCGTGGCATCGCGCTGGGCCGCAAGGCGTGGCTCTTCGCCGGCTCAGACCGCGGCGGCGACCGCGCCGCACTCATGTACACCCTGATCCAGACAGCCCGACTCAACGAGGTCGATCCGCAGGCTTGGCTCAGCGACGTGCTCGCCCGCATCAACGATCACAGGGCCCGCGACCTCCACCAGCTCCTGCCTTGGAACTGGGCGCCAAACCCCGTCGCGCTCGCTGCCTGATACAAAGCGCCCGGCGCGATCCGGCAGCTTCCGCGGCCCTCACCGAATGCTTACGCTCCTTCGACCCTCGCCAGCGGCTCTGTCGTAGACAAAAGATCGGTGCCATCCGCGCGCGCCTAGCACTTAGCAAGTACGAGGAACCCAGCGAGTTACTCGTCGGGTTCAAGTAAAGGTTGGGCCAGCCCACCGCCCCGTGCATGCTCCCCGGCTGCATGTTCGGGACGGGGTGCAGTGCGATGGCGGACGCGCTA
>JAJFBI010000580.1 GCA_020697385.1 Microvirga sp.
GATGATGAGGTTGTAGACCAGCGACATGGCGGCCGCTTTGCCGAGATCGAACTGGCCGAGCGCGAGCTTCACCAGATCGATGGAAAGGAACGTGGTGGCGTTGCCCGGGCCGCCGCCGGTGAGCACGAAGGGCTCGGTGTAGATCATGAAGGAATCCATGAAGCGCAGCAGCACGGCGATCAGCAGAACGCGCCGCATCTTCGGAAGCTGGATTGTCCTGAACACCGCCCAGCGCGAAGCGCCGTCGATACGGGCAGCCTGATAATAGGCATCCGGGATGGATTTTAGGCCTGCATAGCAGAGAAGGGCGACGAGGCTCGTCCAGTGCCACACGTCCATGACGATGATGGTCACCCAGGCGTCGATGGGATCGCCCGTATAGTTGTAGTCGATGCCGAGACGGTTGACGACCCAGCCGAGGAGGCCGATGTCGCCGCGGGCGAAGACCTGCCAGATGGTGCCGACCACGTTCCACGGAATGAGCAGCGGCAGGGCCATGAGAACGAGGCAGAGCGCCACCGTCCAGCCCTCGCGCGGCATGGACAAAGCCACTGCGATGCCGAGCGGCACCTCGATCAGCAGGATGATGGCCGAGAACAGCAGGGTGCGCATGAGCGAGGACAGGAACTGCTCGCCGAGCTGACTCGATGGATCGAGCAGTTCCTGGAACCAGCCGATGCCGTTCCAGAAGAACTGGTTGTTGCCGAAGGTGTCCTGGACCGAATAATTCACCACGGTCATCAGCGGCAGGACGGCCGAGAACGCGACGATCGCAAAGACAGGCAGGACGAAGAGCCAGGCCCTGTTGTTGAGGGTCTTCGTCATGCCGCATGGCCTCCGGTGGCTTCGCCCGCGACCAGATGTCCGTTGGCGTAGATGTGCACATGGTTCGGATCGAGCACGAGCGAGGCTTCATTTCCTTCGATGGAGATGCCGTCCGGAATGCTTGCGGCAAGGGGACGGCCGTTCATCTCCACGCGGGCAATGCGGGCGCGCCCGATATCGTCGATGCGCCGCACTTGGACGGGCAGACCCGCTCCCTTCGGCTGAACCTGCACGAATTCAGGCCGGATGCCGAGCTCGATGCGCTCGCCGTCCGAGAGAGTACGGTAGGCGCGCCGGAGCGGGATCATGGTGCTGCCGACGAAGGCAGTGGCCCCTTCGATCCGGCAGGGCAGGATGTTCATGCCGGGCGACCCGATGAAGTGGCCCACGAAGGTGTGAGCGGGGCGCTCGAACAGCTCTTCCGGGGTGCCGGTCTGCACCACGGCGCCGTCATGCATGACCACGACCTTGTCGGCGAAGGTGAGTGCTTCGGTCTGGTCGTGCGTCACGTAGATCATAGTGATGTCGAGAGCGCGGTGGATCTCCTTCAAGGTGGAGCGCAATTGCCACTTCAGATGAGGATCGATCACCGTCAAGGGCTCGTCGAACAGGATCGCCGCCACATCGGGGCGCACGAGACCGCGGCCGAGGGAAATCTTCTGCTTCATGTCGGCCGTCAGATTGCTTGCCTTGCGGTCGAGCACGCGGGTGAGGTCGAGAAGGCCCGCGATCTCCTCCACCCGGCGGGCTGTCCTGTCCCGGGGCACGTTCCGGTTCTTAAGCGGGAAGGCAAGGTTCTCGCGCACGGTCATGGTGTCGTAGACCACGGGAAACTGGAACACCTGTGCGATGTTGCGGGCTTCCGTCGACAGGTCGGTCACGTCGAGCTCGTCGAAGAGCACGCGTCCGCGCGTCGGGCGCACGAGACCGGAGATGATGTTGAGCAAGGTCGTCTTGCCACATCCCGAAGGCCCAAGCAGGGCATAGGCCCCGCCCTGGCTCCAGACGTGGTTGATCTCCTTGAGAGCGTAATCCTCCGCATTGCGGGGATTGGGTTTATAGGCATGGGCGAGATGATCGAGCGTGATGCGGGCCATCGTTCTCTCCTCACGCGGCTTTCTGGGCCGAATCCGCCGCAGCGAGGCGCCCGTCCGCATCGAAGAGGAAGAGGCGGCGAGGATCGATGTAGGCGGTCGCTGGAGATTTCGGCTCCAGGCGCCTCACGCCGGGCACCAAGGCCACGAAGCGATGGTCGCCCGCATCGAGGTGCACGTAGCTCTCCGAGCCCGTGATCTCGGACACGGACACGGTTGCGGGAATCGCGATCTCATGGGTGCCGGTGGGCTCGAGGGTGAGATGATGGGCCCGGAAGCCCAATGTGTATTCCCCGTCGGGAACGCTCGCGAGAGGCCCGATGGTGGGAACTTGGCCGCCGGTGCTCAAGGTCGCGCTGCCATCGGCTTTGCGGGCTTTCAAGGTGTTGAGTGGCGGATCCGAGAAGACGCGGGCCGTGACCAGATCGTGAGGCTGGCGGTAAACCTGCGGGGTCGGGCCGAACTGCGTCACACGGCCTTGGAACAGGGTGGCCGTATTGCCGCCGAGCAGCAGGGCCTCCGACGGTTCGGTGGTGGCGTAGACGAAGATGGCGCCCGAGGCCGCAAAGACCCGCGGCAACTCCTCCCGCAGTTCCTCGCGCAGCTTGTAATCGAGATTCGCCAGCGGCTCGTCGAGGAGAACCAGATCGGCACCCTTCACCAGCGCCCGCGCAATGGCGGTCCGCTGCTGCTGGCCGCCGGAGAGATTGAGCGGCTTGCGCTCGAGATAGGGTTCGAGCTTCAGAAGCTTGGCGGCATCGCGCACCCGCGCATCGACCTCGCTCTGGCTTGCGCCGGAAACGCGCAAGGGCGAGGCGATGTTCTCGTAGACGGTCAGCGACGGGTAATTGATGAACTGCTGATAGACCATCGCGACGCTGCGCCGTTGCACAGGCCAGCCCGTCACATCCTTGCCGTCGACCAGAACACGGCCGCTCGTCGGTGCATCGAGCCCGGCCATGAGGCGCATGAGCGAGGTCTTGCCGGACAAGGTGGCACCGAGCAGCACGTTGAGAGAGCCGCGCTCCAGGGTGAGATTGACGTCCTCGATATGGGTGGAGGCTCCGACCTTCTTTGATACGCCATCAAGAACGAGCGTCATGGGCGCTCCCCTGGAAGCCGG
>JAJFBI010000581.1 GCA_020697385.1 Microvirga sp.
GGACAGGAATATCACTATCGATCTTTACACACTCGACCACATCGTCCAGCACGGTTAAGCCAGAGGTAGCCCTGTTTGCTCGGATCTGTTGCAAACTTTGAGTATCGCCCCTTCAGGTGCCGTTTTGGCGCTGTGGCCTGCTTCTTAAGTGCTTGATTTTCCAGGCGCGGACTTTCGGTACTTTGTTGCAATCGATCTGTAAAAAGCAAGTTTGCAACAGATCCGCGGAGTGTGGCCAAGTCCGCATCGCCTACAACTCTTGCCGCAACCGGCACTGTCCCAAATGTCAGGGCGCCGCGGCCCGGGACTGGCTTGCCGCGCCGGAGCCTGAGGCGGACTGCGGTGGCACGGACAAGGCCGGCACCGCCGCGCCCACGGACAGGAGGCCGCGATGCCCCTGCTGCGGCGGCCGCATGATCGTCCTTGAGACCTTCGCGCGTAGCCCCCATGCCCGCGCGCCGCCTGGGACGCAAACACCATGAGCTCGAACCCCTCACCGGATTGCACCGCTGCCGAGCATGCTCACCATCGGCGGCCGGAGCGCTTCGTGCCGATGAGATCGCGGGCCTCAGCCGCACGACCCACACCGCTGACATCATCCGCTCTTCAACGACCGCGTCGCACCCTCTGCGGGCCTCACGTGCCCTCGCCCCCTGCTGAACACTCGTGTCCAACTCGCCAAACGCGTTTACCCGGCCACAGCGGACCAGGCGGAACCGTCAAATCCCCATAGGCCAAAACCTGCGATCGTCATCCCGCGGGTTCGTTCCCTGGAGGCTTTCGGACGCCGGCTCCGGTGCATCTGGCTGCGCCTGTGATGGCCGGGATCCGAAACCCTTCACAGAAGCGGACCTTTGATCATCACAGCCAAAGCCGCTTGTCCGGTAGCCTATATCGCTTCCATCCCGAGGCTTCGAGTAGGGTAACGGAGGGTTGGATCGAAAGGGTTGAGCTGCCGGGCGATCACTTCCGCTTCGTTTCGGATCAGATCGACTACCAGCGGCAGCCTATCTCCCTCTAGGCGCTCCGACAAAGTGCCTATGCTCAGGGCTGCAACAGCCCGCCCCTCAGAGTCAAGAATCGGCACTCCCACGCCGGCCATGCCGGGGATCAGGCCCGTGTTGAGGCTGCAGAAGCCCGTCTTGCGGACGTTCTGGATCTGCATCCGCAACCCGATCTCATCGAAGCCGCCCCGGTCGAGCAGGCGGGGAACGTTGAAGCGGATCACGGCTTCGCGCTCCTCCTCCGGCAGGAACGACAGGATAGCGAGACTGCCCTGACCAATGCCGAGAGGCACCTTGCCACCGATATCACCCGTGAAGGTCCTGATCGGGAACGGGCCCTCCACGCGATCCAGGCAGACTGCATCGAACCCGTTCCGCACCAGAAGGAAGATGCTGTCGCTCAATGTGGAGGATAGGCGCAGAAGCGCTGGCCTGGCCGTGCTGCGCAATCCGCCCGACTGCGCTGCTCGTGCGGCCAGGACGAAGAAGTCGAGGGCCAGCCGGTATTTGCGGCTCGAATCCACCTGCTCGACGAAGCCCTCGGCCATGAGAACCTTCAGGGCTCGATGAGCGCTGGGTTGGGTGATCCCGCCGGCTGATGCGATGTCAGTCAGGCGCATCCCATGGGAATCCCCAGCCCCGAGAACCTTCAGGAGCGCCAAGGCTCGCCGCGTTCCAGATACACTATCTTCCGACATATAGAATATCTCTCGTCAACTTGACGCTTATATTTCAGTTAGTGGAACACATGTCAAAAAACTTTCACATACCGAAACATTGACGTTGACTTGGCTTAGGGCCTCGCTCGTGATGCTGATCCGGGCGTCGTGCGCATTCGGGCTTATGGCTGAATGCTTTGCAAGGATCGGAGACCAGAATGGCATTCCTGACACTCGAAGGAGTTTCCAAGGAATTCGGCACGTTCACGGCCGTTCGCGATGTCAGCCTGACGATCGACAAAGGCGAATTCGTTTCGCTTCTCGGCCCGTCGGGCTGTGGGAAGACAACGACCCTGCAGATGATCGCCGGTCTCGTCGAACCCACTGAGGGCCGGATCTCCCTCGACGGGCGCGATATCACACACGAGAAGCCCAACCGCCGCGGCCTCGGCGTCGTCTTTCAGAGCTATGCCCTCTTCCCTCACATGACGGTGGCGCAGAACGTCGCCTTCGGGCTTGAGATGCGACGCGTGCCGGAGACGGAGCGGGCGGAGCGCGTGCGGGAGGCGCTCTCGCTGGTGCAGCTCTCCTCCTTTGCCGACCGTTACCCCCGCCAGCTCTCGGGTGGTCAGAGGCAGCGTGTCGCCATCGCTCGCGCCCTCGTTATCGCGCCGCCCGTCCTCCTGTTGGACGAGCCCCTCTCCAACCTCGACGCCAAGCTGCGGGAGGAGATGCAGTTCGAGTTGCGCCGGATCCAGCGCAAGGTCGGCACGACGACCATCATGGTCACCCACGACCAGGCCGAAGCGCTCTCCATCAGCGACCGCGTGGTCGTCATGGAAGCTGGAAGAATGACGCAGGTGGATGCGCCCTACCGGCTGTACGAGCAGCCCTCAAACGCCTTCATCTCATCCTTCGTCGGCAAGACCAATCTTCTCGCCGGTACCTGGCGCCGCAACGGCGCATCGAGCGCCGTGGACATCGGGGGCGTCCTGCTGGAGGCGTCCGCACCGGAGATTGCCGCCGGGACCCCTGTCACGCTGTCGATCCGCCCCGAGAAGGTCCTTGTGCGCGATGCCGGTGCAGGCCGCCTGGAAGGACATGTCGTCAGCCGCTTCTTTCTGGGAAGCCAATGGCTTTTCACAATTGAAACCCCGCTCGGGACCATGACGGTCTCCACACCCAACCAAGGCGGCGAGCCGCCTGCGGAAGGTTCTCGGGTGGGCCTCGACTGGTCCCCCGCCGACCTGCGCGTCATCGCCGGCACTGCAGCAGCAGCGTGAGGTGGTGAGATGATCGCACGCTCCTCCACCCTGTCGGCCCCATGGCTCCTAGCAGGCCCTGGAGCTCTGTTCTTCTTTGGGCTGGTGCTTCTGCCG
>JAJFBI010000582.1 GCA_020697385.1 Microvirga sp.
TTGAGCAGGAACATCACGTCCTTCATCGCTGAGATGGCGAGAAAATATTGCACCTGCCGCGAGAAGTGCGCTCTATTTAGGCCCACTGAATGCAAGACTTTTTCGTTCGAATGGGTTCTCCGTGTCCAAGTCTTCGTCGTCGATCACCCTCGACAGCTTCGATGTCGCGATCCTCGACATCCTCCAGCGGGACAATTCGACCCCGCAGCGGGTGATTGGCGAGACCGTCAATCTGTCGGCCCCAGCCGTGCAGCGCCGTATCCGCCGGATGGAGGAGACTGGCGTCATCCAGGCCAATGTCGCAGTTGTCGATCCGACCCAGGTTGGGCAATCCATCACCGTCTTCGTCGAGGTCGAGGTGATCAGCGAGACGGCGGAGCTTATCGATGCTGCCAAGTGGGAGTTTGCTTCGGTTCCGGAGGTGCAGCAGTGCTACTACGTGACCGGAGAGGCGGATTTCGTGCTGGTGGTCGTGGTGCCCACGATGACCGCCTACGAGGCGCTCACGCGGCGCCTGTTCTTCGGGAACAACAACGTGAAGCGGTTCCGCACCTTCGTCGCCATGGACCGCGTCAAGGTCGGTTTGACAGTTCCTCTGCCGGAGTGACTGAACGGTCCAATTGCTGCCAACAGATGTGCGTGAGGGAACGACTGCTTATGGCACATGTGAGAAGTTAGGCAGAGGGCAGCCAACTTAGCCGGAGCAGACGTTTCGGAAGGGTAAGGAGGTTGCAGAGGTAGCCCCTGTCCGGACCTCCGTTGTCAATCGCGGCAAGAATCGTATCACTCCCACATCTCTGTCGCGGTTTGGTACAGCCGATCACTCGCTGGTCCATCGACGAGTAAGCCATATAACTCTTCCATCGGCTCAAACATTCGCCCATCGCCTCACCCGTACCTTCGGTCCGTACTGGGCAATACGAGGCTGGCGTAACCAAAACGGATACGAGGAGAACACGGTCATGGATTACGTGAGGCTTGGTCACTCCGGCCTTGAGGTTTCTCGCCTGTGTCTCGGCTGTATGACGTACGGGGTTCCTGATCGCGGGAACCATCCCTGGACGCTCGACGAGGAGCAGAGCCGCCCTTTCATCAAGCGAGCTTTGGAGCTTGGCATCACGTTCTTCGATACGGCCAATGTCTATTCCGACGGCACGAGCGAAGAGATCGTCGGTCGCGCCCTCAAGGACTTCGCCCGGCGCGAGGAGGTGGTGATTGCCACAAAAGTGCACGGGCGCATGCGCCCGGGACCCAATGGCGCCGGCTTGTCACGCCTTGCGATCATGACGGAGATCGACAACAGCCTGCGCCGGCTCGGCACCGACTACGTCGACCTCTATCAGATCCATCGCTGGGACTACTCGACGCCCATCGAGGAAACGCTTGAGGCCCTGCACGATGTCGTCAAGGCCGGCAAGGCCCGGTACATCGGAGCATCGTCCATGTATGCCTGGCAATTCGCCAAGGCGCTCTACACTGCGGACCTGAACGGCTGGACGCGGTTTGTGGCGATGCAGAACTACTACAATCTTCTCTACCGCGAGGAGGAGCGGGAGATGCTGCGTCTGTGCCACGCGGAGGGGATCGGGGTCATCCCGTGGAGCCCGCTGGCCCGCGGCCGCCTCACCCGGGACTGGGATGAGACCAGTGCCCGGTCGGAAACAGATGAGTTCGGCAAGTCGCTGTATGCCAAGACAGCAGAGGCCGATCGCAGGGTCGTAGAACGAGTGGCTGAGATCGCAAACCAGCGTGGAGTTCCCCGAGCGCAGGTTGCATTGGTGTGGCTGCTGCACAAGCCGGTCGTGACCGCACCGATTGTCGGTGCCTCGAAACCGCAGCACCTGGAGGACGCGGTGGCTGCCTTGTCCCTGAAGTTGTCAGCGGAGGAGATAGCAGAACTGGAAGATTCCTATGTGCCGCACGCACTAGCTGGTTTTGCTTAAGAGGGAAAGCGAGCCAAGCACGGCCGCGAGGCTGATCTCCGTATTTGTCTCAGCCATACCTGTGCGCATCTGAAAGTTCACCCTGCCTTGAGTCGGGCTGCCGATTGCTCAGTCCCGATGCTCTCTAACCAAGCGCACAATCCGGTTCAGGTGGTGATCGTGGATCCCGAATCCTTCCAAGCCGTGAATCGTGTCGAAGAGATAATCCCGGCAGCGGCCGAGCACCCCACAGGCGGTCGCAATCGTCCGGGCCGTGGCAGCCTCCGAGACAGGACGAACATAGTTCGGTGCGGCACGGTTGATGGTGAAGGCGATGCCAGACATGCCGTGAGGGAGATCTGGTCCGCGCAGCCTGACCCAACGGGGTACATAGGCTCCTGTGACCATCTCGCGCCGCCAGACCAGCTCAAGCTCAGCCTCTGCCTGGGACCGCGTGATGCGAAAGGCGACACCCCGGCAGGAGCCGCCGCGATCCAGTCCCAGAACCAGACCGGGCTGTTCCGGTGTCCCGCGTCCAATCGGGGTGGCCAAGCAGAACTGTCGATGCCAGCCTCGGATCAGCACCGGTTGCCGCTCCGCATAATGGAAGGCCGGGTTCCAGATCAGCGAGCCATAGGCAAACAGCCAGACATCACCCGGGACAGGTTGAGCCGCGAGCGTTGCTTCTAAGGATTGGCGCCGCTCCTCGTCACTCAGCACCCGAAGGTCGGTACCCGAGCGAGCGATCATGTCGTTGACAAACCCGTTCTGGAGAGCCTCCCGGGTCATCGGGTGAAGCTGCTTCTTCCCGATCAATCCTTCCATTACATCCTCCGGCTGATGCTCAGCGCGACACCAGGTAAGATATAGGGTTCCGTTGCAAACCCTGACATAGGTCACACGCGAACCGGAATGGACCTCAGGTCAGGCGGCGGTTCCGAAGAGAGCTGCAATGAAGTCGCGCTGCGCGCCCATGTCATTCGCTGGTGCATGGACAACCTGTCCTTTACGGATCATCGCCATGGCCTCATAGCCGGCAATCGTCCGTGAGGCCGTCGTGAAGCTCTTGAAGCCCAGCCCAGGACGGACCAGCCGTTTGATGCGGCGGTGATCCTGCTC
>JAJFBI010000583.1 GCA_020697385.1 Microvirga sp.
GGCCAGGTGACCTCCCGACCCGACTCTCAGCTGCGACAACCGAGCTTCCATGAAGGCATTACAGGCGAGGAGCCTGCCGGTGTTGGTTAGAACGGCAGCGGGAATATCAATGTCGTTGAGAGCCTCCACCATCGAGCGGGCCTGCTGGATGCCGAGGCGCGTGAACAGGAAGGCGGCACGCGCCAGATGAGGCCGGAGATGGTTGAGACTTATTCTCTCAGCCATTTCCATCGGACCATCCTGGAGGCGCCGGTCGAAGCGGAAATCCACCCGATCCCCGGTGGGAATTTGCATATGAGCGGTCGTGCTCCAGCCAAAGCCCCTCGGAAACACGAAATCCGTGTACATCGGGATAGTATTCGTCTCTCCGGGAGCGAAGATGTCGGTTTCATCGAAGAAACCGACTGGGTTGTGCTGGATAACCTTCTCGGCCCAGATGTTCTGCGCCTGCCATCCTTCCGCAAACCAATCCTCGAAGGTCGGCCGCATCCGCTCCGTTGCCATCCAGTATCCAGAACCCGGAGTCACGGCGATCATGAAGCCGCCCAGGCTTCCTGCCAACGTCGAGATCCTGTCGAGGACCTGCGGCCATCGCTCAGGAATGACGGCAGCCTCGTAGATCTCGTTGACGAGCGATCGTTCCCTGTTCCCCATGCCCCGCCTCAAATTATTGGAGCATCTTATACGGCTCCGTTATACCATCAAAGCCCTGGCTTCTCGCTTCAGTCGGGCGGGCATGAGGTTAGGGACCAATGGAGGGGGCGGCAGGCGGTTGTTTTAGAATCGCTCTGCCCGATAGGGCTTAGGGTCGACGACGGGCGTCTCGCCCGTGATCATTTCCGCCAAAAGTCGTCCCGTCACTGGGCCAAGTGTCAGGCCGTGATGGGCGTGGCCGAAGCCGAACCAGAGATTCTTGTGCTTCGGCGCCGGGCCGATGATCGGCATCATGTCCGGGGTGCAGGGACGCATGCCCATCCAGGGCTCAGGGTCGACGCGCTCACCTAGGGGGAAGAACTCCCGGGCGATCGGCTCGGCCCGCCCGAGTTGAACCGGGGTCTTGGGAGCATCGCGATTGGCAAATTCCGCCCCTGTCGTGAGCCGGATGCCCTTGGACATCGGAGCCAGGAAGTAGCCCCGGTCGAAGTCTAGGGTCGGCCGGTTGAGCACGGCATTGCCCTGCGGCTTGTAGTGCATGTGGTAGCCGCGCTTGACGGCGAGCGGCAGGTTGTAGCCGAGCTTCCTTGTCACCACGTCGGCCCACGCGCCAAGCGCCACCACGACGGCGCCGGCCTCAACCGGTCCCTTCTCGGTCTGGACACGCCAGCCCGTGGCACTCTCTTCCAAGGTCCCGGCGTCGCCCGCCGCCAGCTCGCCCCCGAGGCGCTCGAACAGGCTCACATAGCCCATGGTCAGCAGGTGGGGATCCGACACGGAGGCCGGGTCGGTCCAGTGGATGCCGCCCTTGGTCTCCACCTTGAGATGCGGCTCTCGCTCGGCCACGGATTTGGTGTCGAGGGCATCGAAGTTGACACCGAAATCGCGCTTCACCCCTTCCGCATCCCGGAACTGCTCGTCGCGGCTCTTCTCGTCGCGGAACACCTTCATCCAACCGGTGGGGCGGATCAGGTGCGTGGAGCCGGATTCCTCGGCCAGCGCCATGTGCTCGGTGACGCTGCGCTCGATCAGGGGCGCGTACATCCGTGCAATCGCCTTGTGCTGGGCGGGACGCGAATGCATCCAGTACTGCCACAGGAAGGGCGCGAGCTTCGGGATCGCGGCCCAGTGGTAATGGGCGTCGATGGTGTTGTTGAGCGCATAGCGCAGGAGCGCGCCGAAATCGTGCGGGAAGCCGTAAGGATAGACGCCCTCGCGCTGGATCAGGCCGGCATTGCCGAACGAGGTCTCCTCGCCGGGCTTGCGCTTGTCCACCAGCAGCACCGACCGTCCGCGCTTCTGCAGGTGCACGGCAATGGACACGCCGACAATGCCGGCTCCGAGAACAACCACATCCTTACGCATGAAGCTCAGCCCCATCTCAGGCGCCCCCGATTAGGAAAGGCGCGCTCATATCGTTCAAACGACGCCATCATTACTCCCCTTGGATCGGGGCCGTCCACGGATTTCCTGCCGCAAGCGGACCTCTCCCCAGGTGAGTGGTATTCGATTGGTTCACGCCTTGAGCGCTAACGTCCCGTTGCCGCCACGGCAGGCTCGTGGTAACGGCGCGGCCATGACACGCCCCCTTCTCATCGCTCCCTCAATCCTGGCCTCCGACTTCTCCAAGCTCGGCGAGGAAATCCGCGCCGTCGACGCCGCCGGCGCCGACTGGATCCACATCGACGTGATGGACGGCCATTTCGTGCCGAACATCACCATCGGCCCGGACGTGGTGAAGGCCCTGCGCCCTCACACCCGGAAGGTCTTCGACGTGCATCTGATGATCGCGCCGGTCGATCCGTATCTGGAAGCCTTCGCCAAGGCAGGCGCGGACATCATCAGCATCCACGCCGAGGCAGGCCCGCACCTGCACCGCTCGCTCCAGACCATCCGGGCGCTCGGCAAGAAAGCCGGCATCGTCCTCAATCCCGGCACCCATGAAGGTTCCATCGAGCCGGTGATCGACGAGGTCGACCTGATCCTCCTGATGACGGTCAATCCCGGCTTCGGCGGGCAGGCCTTCATTCCTTCGGTGTGCACCAAGCTGCGCCGGATCAAGGAGATGGTCGGCAATCGTGACATCGATATCGAGATCGATGGTGGCGTGACGGCCGAGACGGCCCCCCTCGTCGCCGAGGCCGGCGCCAATGTGCTTGTAGCGGGCTCCGCGACCTTCAAGGGCGGCCCTTCGGCTTATGCCGCCAACATGGCGGCCATTCGCGAGGCAGCGGCAAAGGCGCGTTGAGATCATAAGGCTATCGTGCTACCGCGCGGGCATATCATCCGCGTGGAAGTGAACAGCCATGATCCCCCGTTACAGCCGTCCCGAGATGGTGGCCATCTGGTCGCCGGAAACCAAGTTCCGCATCTGGTTCGAGATCG
>JAJFBI010000584.1 GCA_020697385.1 Microvirga sp.
GCAGCAAAGACGTGGATCCCCGGCACAAGGCCGGGGATGACGGCGCGCAGGTCGTCCTCACGCCCGACGAGGAGCGGATCAAGGACGAGGGACTGATCCTCATCCTGAAGGAGCTGCACGAGCGGCTCGACCGGCTGGTGTTCCAGGCCTATGGCTGGCCGGACACCCTCACCGACGAGGAGATCCTCGAACGGCTCGTCGCGCTGAACGGTGAGCGGGCGAAGGAAGAGGCGTCGGGCCTCGTGCGCTGGCTCAGGCCCGATTACCAGATCCCGCGCTTTGCCAAGGGCGCGGCTGTGCCGAAGACGGAGGAACTCGACCTCGGTGCGAACGTGGTCGCCATCGACCGTGCCCTGCCCGACTTCCCGAAGGACCGGATCGAGGATTCGCTTGCCGTGGAGCATGCCCTCCTGGCCGCCGGACGCCCGATGGACGCGGCCGGCCTGGCACGGGGCTTCAAGCGCGGCGGCAAGCGCATCGAGCCGCGCATCGAGCAGGCGCTCACCTCCCTGGTCCGCTACGGCCGCATCACCCTGACGCCCGACGGCCGCTACCTCGCCCGCCGGGCGGCCTAGCCGTCACCCCGGGGCTGCAGAGCAGTACCCGGTATTCTCAGACGAGTGTGGCGTGAAACTCTCCTCCCCCTTGTGGGGAGGAGTTGGAGGTGGGGGTGTGGGCGATAACCTGTCCACGTATGGCGCCAACACCCCCACCCCTGCCCCTCCCCACAAGGGGGAGGGAAAAAGGTGCTCTATCCTGCTCACGATCCCGGATCGGCTGCGCGTCCGGGATGACACCCGGTCCTGCACCCAATCCGGCCCCAAGGCGTTGTCGAAGCTGGAGTAGCCGTGTAGCTCTTCCTGACAGTCACGCTTGACCGATTTCGACAGGAGCCCTCATGAGCATCGGGTTGATCGCCCTGCTGGACGACATCGCGGGTCTCGCCAAAGTGGCGGCCGCCTCGCTCGACGATGTGGGGCTGCAGGCCGCCAAGGCGGGCGCGAAGGCGGCCGGGGTGGTGATCGACGATGCCGCCGTGACGCCGCGCTACGTGGTGGGCTTTGCCGCCGCCAGGGAGCTG
This sequence comes from Microvirga sp., assembly GCA_020697385.1. GTDB lineage: Bacteria > Pseudomonadota > Alphaproteobacteria > Rhizobiales > Beijerinckiaceae > Microvirga. The sequence continues at coordinate 1,082 of JAJFBI010000584.1, forward strand.
CCCATCGTGGGCAAGATCGCCCTCGGGTCCCTGAAGAACAAGCTCATCTATCTGCTGCCGGCGGCTCTCATCCTGAGCCTGTTCGCCCCCTGGGCGATCACGCCCCTGCTCATGATCGGCGGCGCCTATCTCTGCTATGAGGGCTCCGAGAAGGTGTTCGAGGCGCTGTTTCCCCATGGGGCGCACCAGCACGAGGCCGCCGTGGGCGAAGCCACGCAGACGGCGCAGAGCCTCGAGAACGAGAAGGTGAGCGGCGCGATCAAGACCGATTTCATCCTCTCGGCCGAAATCATGGCCATTACGCTCGCGAGCCTCCCGGTGGGGTCGACCTGGATGCAGGCCATGGTGCTCGCCGTGGTCGGCATCGGCATCACGGCCGTCGTCTATGGCGCCGTGGCGCTGATCGTGAAGGCGGACGATGCGGGCGTCGCCATGGCGGCCAGCAACCGGCCCGTCTCGCGCATGTTCGGCCGGGCCATGCCGGGCGGGTCACCCACGGGCGCGGACCGGACGCTGGCGCCGCTCACCAAGGCCTTCGGTCGGGGGCTTGTGAAGGGCATGCCCATCCTGCTGAAGCTGCTCGCCATCGTCGGCACCGCCGCCATGATCTGGGTCGGCGGCGGCATCATCATCCACGGGCTCGAAGGCTATGGCTTCACCGGGTTGGGCCACGCCATCCATGACGTGGCGGTGGCGGCGGGCCATGCGGTTCCGGCCCTGGGCGGCTTCGTGGAATGGCTCGTCTCCGCGGCGGCCTCGGGCCTGTTCGGTCTCGTTCTGGGCGCCCTCCTGATCCCGCTCATCCACTTCATCGCCGTGCCGCTGATCAAAGCCCTGCGGGGTACGAGCCGGAAGGCCGAGAAGCACACGGCTTGAGGAGGCTTCCACCCTTTCAATCCCTGTCCCTTTGTACCATATTCGTTCTATGGCCAAATCACCGAAAAAGCCCAAGCTTTCCACCGGGAAAGCCTCCAAGCCCGAACTGAAGCCCCTGGCCCCTCACCTGGCCGATCTCCTCAATCCCGCGGTCAACCGGGAGCGGGAGGCGGCCGAGGGCTTTGCCGAGCGCGCGCAGGAAACCTTCATCCACGGCGACATCACGGATGTGGACCCGGCGCTGGCCAAGAAGCTCGGCCTGAAAGGGCCGGATGACGGGCCGGACGTTGCGAATGAGCTGGGTGATCTGGCACCGGAGTCCGGTTATTCCGCCACGGTCGATGCGCTCTCGCGACTGCTCACCGAGGGCGATCCGCGCTTCAAGAACGGCACGCTCTGGGTGCCGCACCGCCCGCCTCGCCCCGAGAAATCGGAAGGCGGCATTCCGTTCAAGATCAAGTCGGACTTCCAGCCCGCCGGCGACCAGCCGAACGCGATCCGCGAGCTGGTGGACGGCGTGCGCCGGCAGGAGCGCGATCAGGTGCTGCTCGGCGTCACGGGCTCCGGAAAAACCTTCACCATGGCCAAGGTGATCGAGGAGACGCAGCGCCCTGCCCTCATCCTCGCGCCGAACAAGACGCTGGCCGCCCAGCTCTACGGCGAGTTCAAGTCGTTCTTCCCCGATAATGCGGTGGAATATTTCGTCTCGTATTACGACTATTACCAGCCCGAGGCCTATGTGCCGCGCTCGGACACCTTCATCGAGAAGGAATCGTCCATCAACGAGCAGATCGACCGCATGCGCCACTCGGCCACGCGCGCGCTGCTCGAGCGCGACGACGTGATCATCGTGGCGTCCGTGTCGTGCATCTACGGTATCGGCTCGGTCGAAACCTATACGGCCATGACCTTCTCAGTGAAGGTGGGCGAGAAGATCGAGCAGCGCCAGCTCATCGCGGATCTTGTGGCCCTGCAGTACAAGCGCATCCAGAGCGATTTCGCCCGCGGCACCTTCCGCGTGCGCGGCGATGTCATTGAACTCTTTCCCGCCCACTTGGAGGACCGTGCCTGGCGCATCGG
>JAJFBI010000058.1 GCA_020697385.1 Microvirga sp.
GAAGCAGTGGATAAAGTCATGTCAGCCTCTCCTCTTTTCCGGACGTAGTACGCGCATCTCGAATGCTTCAAGAGCCGCGAGCGTCAGGGTCGAGACCAGAATGATGGAGACAACAGCGGCATACATTTCTGCATAATTGGCCACTGAGCGGTGGTAGGTGATCAGGTCGCCGATTCCCGTCGGTGTGATCAGGAGTTCGGCCAGGATGACGCCGATGAAGCCCGCAGCGAGGCCCAGGCGCAGGCCAGCAAAGATGACTGGGCTGGCATCCGGGATGATGATCTTGGCGATTTGCTGAAGCTTCGTGCCCTGGAACGAGTAGCACATGGCCACCAGCGAAGGGTTGGCATTGCGCACCGCCTTATAGCCGTTCAGGACGATGACCGGCAAAGCCAGCATGATAACCGCGAGAGTCTTTGCTGCCAGCCCAATTCCATACACGAAGGTGATGAGTGGAATAAGAGCCGCCATCGGGGCTGATTGCAGGACGATGAACAAAGGAGCCACAAGCCATTCAGCCGTGCGCGACAAACCCATCACGATGCCCAGGGTCACCCCGACAGCTCCCGAAATGGCGATGCCAATGATCAGGGGCTGAAGCGTCGAGCCATACGCAGCAAACAGGCTGCCATCGAGCAGCATTGTGACGAAGGCTGAGAGTGTTTCCAGAAAAGTCGGGAAAGCATAGCTGATCGGCACGCGTCCGGCGATTTCCCATATCAAGAAGAAGAGCCCCAGCGAGACCATTCTTGAGACAATCGGGTGTTGCGTAAATAGCCGGCTGAGGCTCAACCCCCAACCCGCCGGCGAATGGACGGCCCGCACGGGGCCGTTCACTTGTGAGGAAGCCATCATTTTGGCCACCTTACTTGGTGCCAACTTTCGCCAGAACGCGATCCAGCGGGCGGGTGTCCCAGAAGTCCTCGACCTTCAGGCTTGCCGGCTCACCGGTAAGCTGCCCCGAGAGGGTGTAGAAGGCGAAGTCATCCTTTGCAGCCGTTGCGCCGCCACCGTTGAGGGGAAACGCCTTACCCTTCGCGAGTTCTTCGAAGTACGGGCCGATCTCGTTCACCTGAGCCGCAGGCAGGTCGGGCAGCAACTTGTACTTGGCGCGCCACTCCGCGACGACACCCGGCTTCTCGGTGACTTCACGCCAGGTGGTGAGGATGGCCTCGACGATCTTGTCGACATCCGCAGCATTCTTTTCAAGGAAGTTTGTGTTGGCAAACAGCGCTTCGTCCGTTGCGTTTACGCCCTCGAGCGGCAGGATGATGAACTTTCCGGGTGCTTGGGTTTCCAGCAAGCGGCGGCCGGACGAGTCGACAATGGAAGCCTTGACGTTGCCCTGCAGCAAGGCACCCGTACGAACTTCGGCGCCAGGAATGTAGCTGATCTTGGAGAACTTGATGCCCTGGCGTTGCTCCATCAGCTTCATGATGGCTTCAGTCCCGGAGCCGCGGGAGTGGACGGCTACCTCCTGCCCGTTCAAATCCTTCCAGGTCTTGTAAAACTCGCCGTTGACGGCCGGATAGAAGCGCAGCGTCGACAGCTGCATGAACATGCGGATGGGGGCCTTGACCTTCTGGACCAGCGCATAAGGACCGCCAACACCGATGTCAGCCTGTCCGCCGACTACGGCCTGGGCGGCGATATCTTCTGACTTCAGATAAGTCATTTCGATATCAACACCCTTTTCCTTGGCGCGCTCAAAGGCTGCTAAGAGATGAAGGGATTCCACGCTGGGGATATCGCCATAGACCACACGAACCTTGGCCGCTTCGGCCGCGTTCGACACCATGAGCGCGACGCCGATCGCGAGTGCAGCGGTACTGGCTTTCAGACCAACCAACTTTTTGGACATTTCAAACTCCCGGGTTTTGGCGGTTTATCCGCCTTCTAAGGCCGCGCTTTGCACGACCAATATGCTATTGGTTGCAATTGGGCGAAGAGCTGTCAAGCGTTATTGTTCTTGACTATGTTGTTACGACGATTAAAAGATCCAACCAATTCGAAATTGGTTGAGAGACTAAGATGCTAGCTGTTGATGAAGTGGGTTCCAATCGGAGTGTCGTCACCCAGCTGCGGGCTTACCTTGCACAGGCGACACTTCCTGAGGATGGGCGTCTTCCTCCGGAGCGGGATTTGTCAGCGGCGCTTGGGGTTACGCGGACTGAACTCAGGAAGGCGCTGGGAACTCTTGAAGCCGAAGGCCAAATATGGCGCCATGTCGGCAAAGGCACATTCATGGGCAACCGGCCTGTGGATACCCTTTCGGACATTGCGGCCCTGTCCAAGCGGACCAATCCGGCTGAACTGATGCGCGCCCGACTGATCATCGAACCTGAGATCGCACGGGCAGCGGCGCTGACTGCAACGCCAATGCATCTTGCTGAGCTGAGGATGTGCCAGGCCCGAACGCGTGAGGCCGCAACCTGGCGGCAATATGAGACGTGGGATACACGCCTGCACCGCACTGTTGCCGAAGCAACCCAGAACACGCCGCTTCTTGGGCTCTTCGATATGCTTAACGCGCTACGTCGAGCCGTAACCTGGGGCAGGCTTCGATCCAACCCTGTCAAACCAGAGCCTGACCATCACAGCTTCACCGAACATGAGACGATTATTACGGCGATAGAGAACCGTGACATGAATGGCGCAGCCGCCGCGATGCGAACCCATTTGCAGAGCGTAGAGCGCAATCTCCTGGCGCGGCAGTTGAGTGAAACCGACTGACAGTGAGGTAGCGTCGAAGTTCGTCTCACCCTCTGATCCAGCCGCTCAACGTCGCGGCACTCACAAGGGGCAAACGTCTTTCGCCTATTCCACGAACTACCTGATCAATACCCGGCATGCGATCACAATGGAGTGGAGACCATCCGTGCCATCCGTCAGGCGGAGGTCGGGCTGCCCGCACCATGTTCGACCGTACGGCTGGGCGCTTCGGGCTCAGGCCGTAACATCTAGCCGCTGACAGCGCCTATGGCTCGGCCGCGAACCTCGCTCGGCTCGTCAAGGAGCGGCAAGTCGCGCCTCACATTTCAGTCTTCGACAAGTCACATCGCACCGACGGTATGTTCTCACGATCCGACTTCGTGTTTGATCAAGTCCTGGCGGGTACATATATCTATCGTGGGCGCCGAGACTGGACGGGCTCGCGACTTATTATCCCTGCCTGTGCACAACTTCCTTATCGGGTAGTCGTCTGCGTCCATGCGGGCGGGTCACTGGCAAGGGAGGACTTCTCATCGACCTTCTCGGAGACCTCTTCTTGCGCATCTGGAACGCTCACCAGATCGCTGTGTCCAAAACCCTTAGAGTAGTCGAGCACCGAGATCACGGTCGGCGCAACGCGGAAGATGCGAACCTCTTCCGGGCGCGGCATCGACCCAGGCAGGGAGGTCTGCTCGGGATCCTTCCGCACGAGCATCTTCATCACCCTGCCGGCCTCGGCCATGTCGGTCACCACCCGCGCATGTCCTGCCATGGACAGGCCGCAGATTGCCATGATGTCCGATGCGTCGTGGTCAATCGTCAGGGACACTCGGTCGTCACGAGCGAGGTTCGCGGCCTTCTGACTGTTCAAGCTGCTTAGGAAGTAAAGGGAGAGGCCCTCGCTGGCATAGTCGACGGTGGTGGCCTGCGGCCAGCCGTCGGGCCTGAGGGTGGCCGCCGTCATAATGCGATGCTGCTCCAGCAAGGTCAGGACCTTTTGTCTAATTTCCTCGTCCATCTCCCGCCTCGATAACGGTGCGCGATCAATGCGGAAGGTATTGATAGGCGTCGGTTATCGGGACCTCTGCTAGCGGTTGAGCCGGATCGCCCAGTTCGGAGGCCAGAACGCCGTTACAGCCACGATGAGGCTTAGCAGCAAGAGAGCCATCATTACCTGGATGATCCTGAAGGTGGTGCATCCTCGGCGACAACCCAGCCCGTTACGGCACCGGCGGCAATCATCAAGAGGCGGACAATCCAGTAGATCATGTCCTCCTCCGCTGGCTGAAGGCTACGCAGGATCCGTCTGGTGCTGTCTTGTATGAGCCTGCCTCAGTATAGCACCCCTTCGTTGTGCTGGTTTGATTCAGATCAAGGCAGCTTCGCGCGAAGCTGCTCAACATGGTGCTGTTTAGTTCAGGTCTAGGAGGCAGCAGCCGCCAAGCTGCCTCAGGTTCACCGAATTGTTCTGCTTAACTTAGATTAGCCGCTTATGCGGACGCTGTAACAACCAGAACACCAGCGGAGGAAGCCATGCCAACAAATGTGCAGCATCTGCGCTTCCAGAAACTATCGCGCTTGGATCGGGTGTACTCGCCCGACCTGCTACCCAGGCTTCAGTCGCTCCTAGCCGACTTGGCCGACATCGAGCTTGCCTGTCAGCAGAAGCTCGAAGAAATCGAACACCGGCTTGGCGACGAGAGCCTCAAGCGCAAGAGAATCGCCCTACTTTGGCAAGAGCATCAGGAACGCCGCGCACCCTACGTCGCAGCGCTTGAGGAACTGCAGAAGCAGGCACGAGACTGTTTCGGGTAAACGGCGCGGCCCTCAACCCGCAGGCTGACAATGAGGTAAACGGCGCGGCCCTCAACCCGCAGGCTGACAATGAGGTCCGGTCCATGAAGGCGATGGTCCTCCACGAGGTACGCACGCCCCTGGTTTATGAGGAGCGCCCCCTGCCCTCTCCCGTCCCGGGCGAGATCCGCTTGGCGGTGGAAGCCTGTGCGGTGTGCCGCACCGACCTGCACGTGGTGGATGGTGATCTCCCGAAACCCAAGCTGCCGGTCATCCCCGGCCACGAGATTGTCGGGCGCATCGATGCGCTCGGCGACAGCGTGACAGGCATTCGCATCGGCGAGCGGGTCGGCATTCCTTGGCTCGGCCACACCTGCGGCCATTGCCCCTACTGCGCCTCGGGCCGGGAGAACCTTTGCGACCAGCCGCTGTTCACCGGCTATACCCGTGACGGCGGCTTCGCGTCCCACGTGGTGGCCGACGCAGCCTATACTTTCCCGCTGCCGGACAGCAGCGATCCGGTCGCGCTCGCGCCTCTTCTCTGCGCCGGCCTGATCGGCTGGCGCTCCCTCGTAGCGGCGGGAGCCGCGAACAAGATTGGTATCTACGGCTTCGGGGCGGCCGCCCACATCATCACCCAGGTCTGCAAGTGGCAGGGCCGACGCGTCTTCGCCTTCACGCGCCCGGGCGACGATGCTGCTCAGGATTTCGCCCGCTCGCTCGGTGCTGTATGGGCCGGCTGCTCGGATGAGCGCCCACCCGAGCGGCTCGATGCGGCGATCATCTTTGCCCCCGTCGGCGAACTCGTGCCCGTCGCTTTGCTGGCGGTGGACAAGGGCGGCCGTGTCGTCTGCGGCGGCATCCACATGAGCGACATCCCGCAGTTCCCTTACCGGCTCCTCTGGGAGGAGCGGCAGATCCTGTCAGTGGCGAACCTCACCAGGCAGGACGCCCGTGACTTCCTGGCCGTCGCGCCGAAGGCTCGGGTCAGAACACAGACGGTGCGCTACCCGCTGCAGGCAGCCAACGAGGCTTTGGAGGATCTTCGATCAGGGCGCCTGCAAGGTGCGGCCGTTCTGATCCCTTGATTCAGGAGTGATTTGGAGAGCTTGCACTCAACATATGCGTTCACTTCTGGAGGAAGAATACTATGTTGCAGAACATCCACAGCGTTCTCATCGGGCTTACGGAGGAAGGCGATGCTGAGGAGCGCTCCTCAGCCTTAGCCTATGGGCTCTCGCTCGCCCGTGAGGCCGGCGCTCATGTCACGGTCCAGGCTGCTTCGCTGAAGCTGATAGTGACGCATGCCTTCATCAGCAACTTCGCTGAACAACTTGTGGCGGTCGAGAACCGCCGGCTGGATGCCCTGGCGCACGCCGTCGCCGAGTCGTCGCAGCGGGCCGCAGCCGCATCAGGCGTCGCCTGCACCACTCAGGCGCCACACTTGGCTTATCCGGATCTGATCAAGAGCTTCGCCGCTCAGGCCCGAACCCATGATCTGACCGTTCTGGACGCGGAGCCGATCTCGCTTGCCGTCGACCGTGGACTGATCGAGGCGGTGCTCACGGACAGCGGGCGGCCCCTCATCACTGTCCCGCAGGGTCGTGAATCCTTCGCGGGAGACCGGATTATTGTGGCTTGGGACGGCAGCGCCAAGGCAGCGCGCGCTCTCAACGACGCCCTGCCCTTCCTGCGAGCCGCCTCGCAGGTCGAATTGATAAGCGTGACGGGTGAAAAGGATCTGGCACGCACCGTCCCCGGAGCCGAGATCGCTCCCCATCTTGCGCGCCACGGCATCAAGGTCAATGTCCTCTCCCTGCCTGCTCAAGATGGAGACGTAGCCGAGACACTGCGCAACCATGCGCACCTGACGCGGGCCGACATGATCGTGATGGGCGCCTATGTGCATTCACGCCTACGGCAGATGATGCTCGGTGGCACGACACAGTCGCTGCTCAAGAACTGCCCGGTGCCCCTGCTCCTCTCCTACTGACGGCAGAGGCATGGAACACGGCAATGCACCTCACGGAAGGAGGCCCACATGTACAGGAACATTCTGATTGCCACCGATGGCTCGTCCCTGGCGGCTCGCGCCGTCGAACACGGAACCAGCCTCGCAAAGTCCTTGGGAGCGACGGTTCTCCTCCTGACGGTCACCGAGCGCTTTCATATATTCGCACTCGAGGCCGACCAGCTGGAGGAGACGCCGTCCTCGTTCAGGGAACATATGCAGAAACATGCCGAGCGCACTCTCGCGGAAGCGGCAGAGATCGCGCGCAGCCTGGGTGTCGAAGCGACGTCCCTCCACATGGAGGACGACGCTCCCTACCAGGCAATCATTCGTACCGCGGAAAGCCAGCGCTGCGATGTGATCGTCATGGCCTCGCATGGACGCGGCGGTGTCTCGGCGCTGCTTCTGGGGAGCGAGACCATGAAGGTACTCTCGCACTCCAAGATCCCTGTCCTGGTCGTGCGGTAAGACGATCGTCTCTATTCCTGGATGGAATTGAGATAGGCAAGCAGGTCGTTGATCTGGGCCGGGTCGAGCTGGAACTGGGGCATGGAGGGGATGCCCCGTCGTGATGCCCTCCGCGAAGGCCTGCGATGTCCGAGCTTGAGTGTCGGCTTGAACATATATAACTCGTCGGGATCGACCGCGCCCTGCGCCACGTTCGCTCCCAGCCCATAGGCGCCCGTGATGAAGACCACGTCAGGGAAGCCGGACTCTGTGTCGATGGAGAACACCACGCCCGAGGATGCTGGGTCGGATCGCACCATCTTCATGTTGCCGACCGACTTGGAGATCTTGAAGTGGTCGAAGCCGTTGTTGATCCAGTAGCGGATGGCCCGGTCGGTGAACAGGCTGGCGAAACAGCGGCGCACCGTATCGAGCACCTGGGTTTCACCCTCAATGTTCAGGTAATTGTCGTGCTGGCCCGAGAAGCTCGCAGTCGGGAGATCTTCGGCCGTGGCCGAACTGCGAATGGCGACCGTCAGACCAGGTCCGTATTCCACGATGAGTTCCCGAAGCGCCTGGCGGATCTCCCCGGCCAGTTCGTCCGGAAGTGCTGCGCCGTAGACCAGCCCCTGAGCGCGGCGGGCGAAATGAAGGCGGTATGGACAAGTTGGCCGACGTGGAAGGCGGAATGCATCGTATCCTGCATAAGTGAAGCCCGATAAGCCTGAGCATCAAACCGAGTTGAGACTTAGCGCACCATTGGAGCTTCCCAGCATTCAGTGGGTTCGACCTTGACCTGGATCAATCTTTCTCGCCGCAGCGGAGCCGATCAGACCAACTCAAGGTGTGGGAGCCGCTGCTGCCGCTCGCGGTGGGAGGGCATCCACGTCGTCCAGCGCAACATTTGCTCAAGACGATGGCATGGGAAACTCTAGCAGGCGTCGCTTCGGTACAATTGAAGGGCCAGGATTGAGGCAGATCAAAGCCGTCTTGGTTTTCTGTGGCATTCTGTTGCTGGACGGGTCCGCTGTGCTGACAGGCAGCCCGTGCGGAATCCCAGGGAGGTGAAGATGGCCTTCAAGGATCTGTTGGTCTTGGCCGGCAACGGCATGGAAGCGGCTGGCGCATACGGAATTTGGCTCTCGGGCGCCTGCGGCGCTACCATCACGGCAGCAGCCCCCGTGATCGAGCCGTCCATCCCTCCCTATCTTGCGTTGGAACTGCCGGGCGAACTTGTCTCGCAGATCGAACGGGACGCACAGGAATCGGCCCGCAAGGCCCTTGCTGATTTCTCGACCGCCGCGAAGCAGGCTGGCGTTGCAGCAGAAACGCTCAGCTTTCGGGCGGTCATTGGAAGGGTCGGCGTTTCAGTCAGCCACCTTGCGCGATGCTACGACGCTATCGTGCTCCCTCAGCCGAATCTCGAAGGCCTGGATACCACGGAGATCGTGGAGGCAGCCCTGTTCGGTTCGGGGCGCCCCCTCATCATCATCCCCTTCATCCCCGCGCGCCAGGAGTTCGGAACCGTTCTTATCGCCTGGGATGGAGGAGAACCTGCGGCGAGAGCCGTGGCAGATGCGATGCCGATCCTGAGCTTGGCCCGACGCGTTCAAATCGTCACCGTACAGCGTGGCGATCCCGAAAGCCCGCTGCTTTCGAGGGACAATCTCGTGCGGCACCTGGCCAGGCACGGCATCAACGCCGAGGCTAGGCAGATGCCGAGCGGCGAGGTCGATATCGCCAATCTCCTGTTGTCCCATGCCGCCGATATCGGCGCCGATCTGATGGTCATGGGCGGCTACGGGCACTCGCGCTTTCGGGAGGTCATGCTCGGAGGGACCACACGCGCGATCCTGCGCTCCATGACCGTCCCAGTGCTGATGTCGCACTGAGATCGGCTGCACCCGGCCGGTAGGTTAAGGACCGCCTTTCAGACCGAGAATATAGGCGGATAGATCTTGGAGTTCTCTATCGTCGAGAATGATGTTCGGCATCGTCGCGTGCGAAGTTCTCAGCGCGACGGACAGCGCTGTCGAGGTCATTCCCGGAACGGACGCGACGACCTCAAAACTCGGCGCACTCGGATCCGGAGACGGATCGCCGCCCTTTAGAATGGCATGACAGGGAGCGCATATCTCGCGGGCGAGAGCGAGCCCTTGACTGCGACTCCCCATCTCCTGAGCCTGTGAAGGACTCGCCGGGAGCGCGAGCACAATACCCGCCAGAACCACAACCGGTTGCAGCTTGCTCAAGCGGCAGACTTGCAATCTGAGTGCTGCACATGAGAGCCGGAGTGCCTCGCCAATCTTGTAAGGTGCCAGCCTGCACCGTGATTTCAGCGATCTTGTCCGAAGCTGAATTGGCAGTGCAGGCGCTGTTGTTGTCGCTTTCTTATCGGCCCAGTTCATTTGCGTCTCCTCTTTCCCCGCTCTGCTCGCATGACGTAAGCGCGATCCAACTCATTGAGTTAGGCGCGAGCAGGCACGCTCCGGTCGAGACCGAAGTGCAGACGCACGGATGGGTCACGATCAGGCAAGAATCTTGCCCATAGGGTGGGATTAACTCCCATCCTATAGGTCCACCGTCAGTTGGATCTCGTATCGGACGATGGGACTGACGCGCCGGTCCCGCCCTGTTCCTAACTACCGCTAGCCGTGCCCTGGCCGGTTGCGCCGGGACCCTGCACCTGAATGCGGCGGGAACGTTGCTGTTGCTCCGTCTTGGCCAGGGTTACCGTGAGCACCCCGTTCTCGAAACTGGCATGAACCTGTTCCGGATCGACCGGGAAGGAGAGCCGCAACGAGCGTTGGAAGGTGCCGTAGGAACGCTCGACAAAGTGGAAGTTTTCCTTCTCGTCCCTACGCTCGAACTTCTTTTCACCGCGGATGGTGAGCACATCGTCATCCATGCTGACATCAATATCCTGCTCGGAGACGCCAGGCAGTTCTGCCGTAATGCGGATTTCCTTGTCGGTTTCGGAAACATTCATGCTGGCGTTGACGAAGTTCCCAACATCACCTTGGCCTTGGCTACCAATTGCGGCGGGCAGACTGGTGCTGCGGAAAACATCGTCGAAGAGACGGTTCATCTCGCGATGGAGCGAGAGAAAGGGATCGCCAGGGAACATTCCGCCACTGGGACGGAAGGGGGTGATAGGATTGCGAGCCATGGTGCATTCCTCCTCATTCAACTGAGTTCCGTAGCGGGCGTGCGTGACGCCAGGAAGGTAACGCAACGCGGACCGATGTCAGCAGATACGGAGCCGCAAGCGCTCGATCCTCAGAACCAATTATAATCCGATGTCGGTCGGCCCGGAATGGCGATTAGGTCTACGGTGGACCTTTGCAATCTGATTTAGCGGTCGACCATCGCGCTTTGGGTTTGATCGGTTCTGTTCCACTCTCCGCCACCTCTGCCGCCTGCTTCTCAAAGGTTTCCAAGTCCATTCCAAGCGTGGACGTTGGCCTCCTATCATATGACCTTCTCGGCCCCGCCTTTCAGCTTGACCGGGATCATCAGGTAGTGGACACCGTTGGCCTCCGCCGGCGGGAACTTGCCGGCCCGGATGTTGGTCTGGATCGAGGGCAGCAGCAGCCGGGGCGCCGCCAGCGTTGCATCGCGGGCGGTCCGCATAGCCACGAACTCCTCCTCGGTGACGCCCTCCTTCACGTGCACGTTCCTCTCG
>JAJFBI010000585.1 GCA_020697385.1 Microvirga sp.
CATGGCTCCGATCAGGACGATGAGCACAAGGGACACGATTGTGACGGTGAGGCTGTTGAAGAAGTAGAGGCCGAAATCTGAATTGGCGAAGACACGGTCGAATCCGATGGTCGTCCACGTCTGGCCGTTCGGAAGGCCGAGCGGGTCGGCAAAGATCGCCCGCCGGGTCTTGAAGGCGTTGATCAGGATCAGAAAGATCGGCCCGAGCGCCAGGATCGTGTAGAGAATCAGGGCGATGTGTACGGCGATGCGGCCGGGTCTGATGGTCATGTCCCCGGTCTCCTCAGAAGGTATGCCGCTGCAGCCGCCGCTGCACGCCGAACAGATAGATCAGCACACCGATCAGGATAATGACCAGCATGGCAGTTGCCACCGCTGCACCCATGGTCGGGCTTCCGACCTGGAGCTGGAAGCCGAAGAAGGTGCGATAGAAGAAGGTGCCGAGAATGTCGGTCGAGAAGTTCGGGCCTGCCAGTGCCCCCTTGATCGCGTAGATCAGGTCAAAGGCGTTGAAATTCGCAACAAACGTGAGGATCGAAACGACGCCGAGTGTCGGCAGGATCAGCGGCAGGCGCACGAACCAGAACACGCTGAACGGCCCTGCCCCATCGACCGTGGCGGCATCGAGCAGATCGTCAGGGATGTTCAGAAGGGCCGCATAGATCAGCATCATCGGGATGCCGACGAACTGCCACACGGAGATGAGTGAGACCGTGAGCAGGGCCGTCGATTCCTGCCCCAGCCATGGGCCGAAAAGGCTGCCCAGGCCCACCGCCTTCAACAGGCTCGGCGCGATGCCCCAGAGCGGGTTGAGCATGAGCTGCCAGATGAAACCGATGATGACCACGGACAGCATCGTCGGCAGGAAGATGAGGGTGCGGTAGACGCTGCCGCCGGTGAGCCGCGGCAGGCTGAGCAGCATGGCCAATCCTAACCCGATCCCGTTCTGCACAACCATGTGGATGGCGAAGAAGATCAGGTTGTTGCTGAAGGCATTCCAGAACTGGCCCGACCAGTTCGGATCTGTCAGGAGAGTATGGAAATTCTGGAGGCCAACGAAGCTGCGCGCGCCGGTCTCGTCGCCGGCATAGAGGCTCAGGCGGATCGTATCGATCAGGGGATAGATCGAGAACAGCGTATAAATCGCCAGCGCAGGTGCGAGAAACACCACGATATGGATCGGGAACCGCGAACGGGCCCGGACCACGTCCGTCGGCTGCACGTGTGAGGCCGTGAAATCCGTCATGCTGCCCTAAAAATCGAGGGAGTAAGAGCGGGCCGCTCAGATGAGCGGCCCGCTTCAGTGCTTTGCTTACTTCTTGTGCGGCTCATACCAGCTGGCGAGCCCGTCTTCGGCCTTCTTGGCCGCCTCTTCGGGCTTCATGGTGCCGTTCATCACCTGGGCGCTCACGTTCCAGAGCTCGTTCTCGAGATTCGGCGTGCCGCGCGACAGGATCTGGTAGGAATTGCGGATCGAGCTCTCGCAGGTGCCGCGCCAGCCGACGAACTTGGCCGCCACCGGATCCTTCACATCGACCTTCGCCTTGGAGAGCGGGAAGAAGCCCGGCAGCTCGTTGGCGTAGATCTCGGCGAATTCGGGCGACGCCACCCAGGACAGGAAGGTCTTGGCGGCCTCCATGTTCTGCGACTTGGCGTTGATACCGACGGCGATGTCGGTGTGGTCGCTGATGTAGCACTTGTCGCCGGCATTCACCACGGGCGGCGCGAAGGCATCGAACTCGAAATCGGCCTGTTTGCGGAAGATCGGAACGTCCCAGGAGCCGGCCGGATAGATGGCCGCGCGACCCAGGGTGAACAGGTTCTGCGTGTCCGGATATTTCTGGGCCTTGTAGCCGTCGCCCATATAGGGCGCCCAGCTCGCGAGTTCCTTGAACGCGTCCACATAGGGCTTGTCGGTGAACTTCTGCTTGCCCTCGATGAGTGCCTTGCGCCCCTCCTCGCCCTTCCAGTAGTTCACGCCGATGTTCTGGAAGCCCATGGTGGCGGCTTCCCACTGGTCGGCCGTGCCCATGGCGATGGGCGTGTACTTGCCGTCGGCCTTGATCTTGTCGAGCACCGTATGGAACTCGGCCACCGTTTTCGGCGGCGTGAGCTTCAGCTCGTCGAAGATTTCCTTGTTATAGACGAAGCCGTGGATCACCGAGGCCATCGGCATGCAGAAGGTGGTCTTGCCGTCGTCCGTCGACCAGGCGCTCTTCGCCACATCGGAGAAGTTCTCGAGGCCCTTCACGTCATTGACGGAAACAAGATTGCCCTTCTTGAACAGGTCGAGAGAGGCGTCGAATGGCCGGCAGGTGATGAGATCGCCTGCGGTCCCGCCGGCGAGGCGTGCGTTGAGTGCGGCGTTGTATTCGGTCGGAGGATCGGCCTTGAACTGCACCTTGATGTTCGGGTGCTTTTTATTGAAAGCTGGAATGATCTTGGTGTTCCACACATCCGCATCGTCGTTGCGCCAGCTCTCGATGGTAAGGGTCTGGGCCGAGGCGGCATTGGCGAAAGCCAGAGCGGCTGCGACGACGGATGCCGTTGCCAGCAGCTGTCCCGCACGGCGCCGGAAAGCCTTCGAATGGAGCGTCTTCATCGTTTTCGTCCTCCGTAACTCAAAGGCGGCGTCAAAGCACGCCTTACGAGTATGTTCCCTTTTGTTGCCCCGTGCCCATTATGTGCATTCTTGTGCTTTCCAGCGAGCAGGCATGACTGTTTCACCGGACGATGCGTTGGACAAGTGACCTCATATTGGTATCGACAAAATTCAAAGACAACTCCCCTTCGGCTGGATAATCTGGAAATTGCCGGGCTTTGTCCTCGCTCTCACGAAGCTGCATCCATAGGGCCGGCCCGCAAGGCTCTGAGCAAGTCTCTCTCTGCCCCTTTCCGAACTGGATATTAAGTGGCATTGTGCCGTCCCATTGTCCGATCCCGAGATCCATCCGCGCATGACCGACCTTCTGTTCCTTGGCATCGATGGCGGCGGCACCAAGTGCCGGGCACGCCTGCGCAATGCACAAGG
>JAJFBI010000586.1 GCA_020697385.1 Microvirga sp.
GACATGCTCCGCCTGCTTCTGCGCCTCGAGGGTTTGGCCCTCTTCATCCTGGCCACCTGGGCTTTTGCCTCTACCGGCACCTCTTGGTGGATCTACGCCATTCTCTTCCTGACTCCCGACCTGAGTTTCGCAGGCTATCTGGCTGGTCCCCGGCTCGGAGCCATGGTTTATAATGCCCTGCACTCCACCCTCGGGCCCGCGCTCTTGGCAGGGCTTGGTCTTTTCCTCGATCACTCTATGCTGCTCGGGATCGCCGCCATCTGGGCGGCGCATATCGGGTTCGACCGCATGTTGGGATACGGCTTGAAATATTCGTCCAGCTTCAACGACACCCATCTCGGCCGCATCGGCCGGCAAGCAGCAGGCGCTTGATGCTGGCCTATATCGCGCGTCGCGTTCTTCTCATGATCCCCACCATTCTGGGCATCATGCTCATCTCCTTCGTGCTCGTGCAGTTCGCCCCCGGCGGCCCTGTCGAGCGCATCATCGCCCAACTCCAGGGCCAGGATTCCGGCGCGACCTCGCGCATCTCCGGCGGAGGCGGCGATATGGCGGGCGGAGGCCAGGCTCCCGGCGGAGGCGCGGGCGACGCCTCCTCGTCCCGCTATCGCGGCGCGCAGGGGCTGGACCCGCAGTTCATCAAGCAGCTTGAGACGCAGTTCGGCTTCGACAAGCCGGCTCATGAGCGCTTCCTGAAGATGATCTGGGATTATGCGCGCTTCGATTTCGGCAAGAGCTACTTCCGCGACATCTCGGTGCTGGAGCTCATCAAGGAGAAGCTGCCGGTCTCGATCAGCCTCGGCCTCTGGATGACGCTCATCTCCTACGCCATCTCGATTCCGCTCGGCATCAAGAAGGCGGTGCGGGACGGCTCCACCTTCGACGTCTGGACCTCGGCCATCGTCATCATCGGCTATGCCATTCCAGGATTCCTCTTCGCGATCCTGCTGATCGTGCTGTTTGCCGGCGGCTCGTTCTGGCAGGTCTTTCCGCTGCGCGGGCTCACCTCCGAGAACTGGGCCTTCATGCCGTGGTACTGGCAGATCGCGGATTACTTCTGGCACCTCGTTCTGCCCATCACCGCCATGGCGCTGGGTGCCTTTGCGACTTCGACCCTGCTCACGAAGAACTCCTTCCTCGACGAGATCCGCAAGCAATATGTGCTCACCGCGCGCATGAAAGGCCTATCCGAGCGGCAGGTGCTCTACGGCCACGTCTTCCGCAATGCAATGCTCATCGTGATCGCGGGTTTTCCCGGCGCCTTCATCGGCGCGTTCTTCGCCGGCGCGCTCCTCATCGAGACAATCTTTTCCCTCGACGGGCTGGGGCTCCTCTCCTTCGAATCCATCGTGAACCGCGATTACCCAGTGGTCTTCGCCAACCTGTACATCTTCTCGCTGGTCGGCCTCGCGGTGAACCTCGTATCCGATCTTACCTACACCTGGATCGATCCACGGATCGACTTCGAGACCCGGGAGGCGTGAGATGAACGAGAACGTTCCCGTCGTCTCTCCGGCCTCCTCGCCTGTCGCGCCGCCGCTGCCGCGCCAAGGCTTCATCAAGCTCTCGCCGCTCAACCGGCGGCGATGGGAAAACTTCAAGG
Organism: Microvirga sp.; assembly: GCA_020697385.1. Taxonomy (GTDB): domain Bacteria; phylum Pseudomonadota; class Alphaproteobacteria; order Rhizobiales; family Beijerinckiaceae; genus Microvirga. The sequence continues at coordinate 1,604 of JAJFBI010000586.1, forward strand.
CGAACCGCCGCGGCTACTGGTCGTTCTGGATCTTCCTCGTCCTGTTCGTCCTGAGCATGTTCGCGGAGCTCATCGCCAACGACAAGCCGATCCTCGCCTCCTACAAGGGCGAGCTGCTCTATCCGGCCTTCGTGAATTATCCGGAGGAGAAGTTCGGCGGCTTCCTGGCGGTCACGGATTATCGCGATCCCGTCATCGCCAAGGAGATCCAGGACAACGGATGGCTGCTCTGGGCGCCTGTCCGCTTCTCCTACAACACGCACAACCTCGACCTTCCCGTCCCGGCTCCCGCGCCGCCGACCTGGACACTCACCAACGATCAGTGCCGGCCGATTGCGGAGCGCAACGGCGGCACGGGCTGCAACGACATCGAATGGAACTGGCTCGGCACCGACGATCAGGGCCGCGACGTGGTGGCGCGCCTCATCTACGGCTTCCGGATCTCGGTGCTGTTCGGCCTGACTCTGGCAGGGATCTCTTCCATCATCGGCGTGCTGGCAGGCGCCGTGCAGGGCTATTACGGCGGCTGGACGGACCTGCTGTTCCAGCGCTTCATCGAGATCTGGACCGCGATCCCATCTCTCTACCTGCTCATCATCATCTCGGCCGTGATCACGCCAAGCTTCTTCGTGCTGCTCGGCATTCTGCTGCTGTTCTCCTGGGTGTCGCTGGTGGGCGTGGTACGCGCCGAATTCCTGCGCGCGCGGAACTTCGAATATGTGCGCGCCGCCCGCGCATTAGGCCTCTCCAACGCCACCATCATGTTCAAGCACCTGCTGCCGAACGCCATGGTGGCGACGCTCACCTTCATGCCGTTCATCATCAACGGCTCGATCACGACCCTGACCTCGCTCGACTTCCTCGGCTTCGGCCTGCCGCCGGGATCGCCGTCGCTGGGCGAGCTCCTGGCACAGGGCAAGGCGAACCTTCAGGCGCCCTGGCTCGGCCTCGCCGGCTTCTTCGTGATCGCCCTGATGCTCAGCCTTCTCATCTTCGTCGGCGAAGCCGTGCGCGATGCCTTCGATCCGAGAAAGACGTTCCGATGACAGAACCCCTCCTCTCGGTTCAGGACCTCTCCGTCGCGTTCCGCCAAGGCGGGGGCGACCTGCTGGCGGTTGATCGCGTCTCCTTCGACGTCATGCCCGGCGAGACGGTGGCGCTGGTGGGCGAGTCCGGTTCGGGCAAATCGGTCACGGCGCTCTCCGTTCTCAAGCTCCTGCCCTACCCGTCCGCGCATCACCCCTCGGGCCGGGTGCTGTTCAAGGGCAAGGACCTGATGCCCGCGGACGAGAACGAGATGCGGAAAGTCCGCGGCAACGACATCACCATGGTGTTCCAGGAGCCGATGACCTCGCTCAACCCGCTCCACACCATCGAGCGGCAGATCGGCGAGATTCTTATACTGCATCGCGGGCTCAATGA
>JAJFBI010000587.1 GCA_020697385.1 Microvirga sp.
ACGGCGCAATACATCACCAGAGCGCCTTGCGCCTGAGCTGCTCCGGCGGACATGAAGGACAGGCCCGTCATGGCGCCTGCCAGCATGGTTGCCGCAGCGAAAGTCTTCTTGAGTTCCATTCCATCCTCCCGTGATGATGTTGTTATCATTGTTGCTTGGCCGGCTAAGCTCCCTCCATTGTAGCGGCGGGTCAAGAGCCTTGCCGATCATTCAAATGTGAATCTTTAGAATAACATGCCTGGCTTACGGCTCCTTGGAAATGCCGGTGGCCGCCATCAGGGCCGTCGCCAGTTCGGGCGTGCAGGCAAGAACCGGATTGCCCTTGCGAAGGCCGTCCTTGGCCAGGAAGTTGTTGGTCCAGCCGCCCGCCTCCTCGATGATGAGGAGACCGGCCAAAACATCCCAAGAATTGATGTGAAGCTCGCAATAGGCATCGATGCGCCCATCGGCGACATAAGCCAGGCCAAGGGTGCCCGAGCCGGCGCGTCGCACATTGGCCCCGCCCGTCTTCAGCTTATCGACCACGGCAATGTAGGGCTCCGGCGGCAGGCGCGAGGACCAGCCGGCCTCCACGGTCGCCTGTCGCATGTCGGCGAGGCCACTGACCCGGATCGGCTCCCCGTTGAGAACTGCGCCGCGCCCGCGCTGGGCGGTGTAGAGCTCGGCATGCATCACGTTATAGATCACGCCGATTTCGACGTGGCCGTCGCGCACGAATGCGATGGAAATGGCGAAGTGCGGAATGCCGCGGGCGAAGTTCGCCGTTCCGTCGATGGGGTCCACCACCCACACGTCGCGCTCGAAGGAACCGCCGCCTTCCTCACCGAAGAAGGAATCCTCCGGGAACAGGGCGCTCAAGCGGGTGCGGATCAGCTCCTCCACTTCCGCGTCCGTGGCGGTGAGAAAATCCTGCGGGCCCTTGAAGTCGGGCCGCTGTGAGCGCGGACGCTCCAGAAAACGCTTGCGCGCCAGCACGCCGGCCTCCCGTGCGATGGCGCAGGCGGCGGCAAATCTCATGTCCAGACCGTTGGTCGTCATAGGGCAGGGTTGTCCTTCTGGATCAAAAGCAGGGCCTTCATTGTTATGAGCCCGTCATCCAGCTTTGAGAGAATGGAGAATCGTATGAGGTCAAAGGCAACAATGTCCTCATATTGTTTCGTCCAAGTCCTTTCTTAGCCGGCTTAAATCATCTACGTTACAATTTAACCCGATAGGAACCCTACTCTCGTCGAATGCCTCAGCCCTCCAAAGACAAACTCAGCCAGGTTGCCGCATTGCCCTTTCGGATCCGGGAAGGAAAGGTCGAGGTGCTTCTTGTTACGTCGCGTGAGACCAAGCGCTGGTTGATTCCGAAAGGGTGGCCCATGAAGGGCAAGAAGCCCCACAAGGCGGCGGCTCAGGAGGCGGAGGAGGAGGCAGGCGTCAAGGGCGAGATCAAGAACAAGCCTCTCGGCTCCTATGACTACTGGAAGCGCCGGGCGGCGCATTTCGACCTGTGCCAGGTGAATGTCTATCCGCTCGAGGTATCCAAGCAGCTCAAGTCCTGGCGCGAGAAAGGCCAGCGTCAGTCGCAATGGTTCGGTGTCGAGGAAGCAGCCCACCAAGTGCTGGAGCCGGCCCTTGCCGATCTCATCCGCAGCCTGCCGGAGCATGTCTGATCTTCTGCCTCCAACGGAGTAGGTAGCAGTTTTTGTGGTTCTCCCGGGAACGCAAAGCCCCTCAAGAAGTCTTTCCTGTGACGAAGGCGGTCGAGCGTTGAAGCTTGGCCATTTTCCAGACAGTGAGGGAGACGTCGATGAAGGCGCTTGTTTGGCATGGCACCACCGATATCCGCTGCGATTCCGTTCCTGATCCTCAGATCGAGCATCCGCGCGACGCGATCATCAAGGTGACGAGCTGCGCCATCTGCGGCTCGGATCTTCATCTCTACAACCATTTCATGCCTGGCATGAAGAACGGTGACATCCTGGGCCATGAGAGCATGGGCGAGGTGGTCGAAGTCGGTCCGGAAGCCAAAGGCAAGCTGAAGGTTGGCGACCGGGTGGTGATCCCGTTCACCATCATCTGCGGCGAGTGCGATCAGTGCAAGCGCGGCAACTTCTCGGTCTGCGAACGAACGAACCGCAACGGGCACATCGCCGCCAAGGCCTTCGGCCACACCACGGCGGGTCTCTTCGGCTATACGCATCTCACCGGCGGCTATGCGGGCGGTCAGGCCGAGTATCTGCGCGTTCCCTTCGCCGACGCGACCCACATCAAGGTTCCCAGCACGCTGTCCGACGAGCAGTTGCTCTTCCTCAGCGACATCTTCCCCACGGGCTGGCAGGCCGCGGTGCAGTGCGACATCGAGCCGAGCGACACGGTGGCGATCTGGGGCGCTGGCCCTGTCGGCCAGATGGCGATCCGCAGCGCCATCCTGCTCGGCGCGAAGCAGGTGATCGCCATCGATCGTGTTCCCGAGCGTCTCGACATGGCAAGGGCGGGCGGTGCGATCACGATCAACTTCGATGAAGAGAGCGTGATCGAGCGCCTCAACGAACTCACCAACGGCAAAGGCCCTGAAAAGTGCATCGATTCCGTCGGCATGGAGGCACATGCGGCGGGCACGGTCGATGCCATGTATGATCGCGTGAAGCAGGCGACCATGATGGAGACCGATCGTCCGCACGTGCTGCGCGAGATGGCCTATGTCTGCCGCCCGGCCGGAACGCTGTCGATTCCCGGCGTCTATGGCGGTCTTCTCGACAAGATTCCGTTCGGCGCGATCATGAACAAGGGACTTACCATCCGCACGGGCCAGACGCACGTGAACCGTTGGACCGACGATCTCCTGCGCCGCATCGAGGAGGGGCAGATCGACCCGTCCTTCGTCATCACCCACACGGTGGGCCTCGAAGAGGGCCCTGAGATGTACAAGATCTTCCGTGACAAGCAGGACGGCTGCATCAAGGTCGTTCTCAAACCCTGATAGGTGAGATCATGCGCTACGAAACCGAAAGAACCCGCCGTCGTGGCCATGCCGATA
>JAJFBI010000588.1 GCA_020697385.1 Microvirga sp.
GGTGTTCCGGACCACTTTCCCCTCGGAGAAGATCGGCGTCTTCGACACCGAGCTGGTGCGCGAGTTCCATCAGGCCTTCGCCATCAATGCGGGCCTGACGCTGCATGTGGAGACGCTCTACGGCGAGAACAGCCACCATATCGCCGAGAGCTGCTTCAAGGGCTTGGCACGGGCCTTGCGTCAGGCCGTGGCGCTGGACCCAAGGGAAGAGGGCCGCGTTCCCTCCACCAAGGGTACGCTCTAGATCCATCAGCGCATCGTGCGGAAAAGTGGACCCGGTTTTCCGACCCGAACGATGCGCCATTTGAGGAATTGAGCATCGAATGGATCCCAAAAGTGGATTCCACTTTTGGGTCCGATGCTCGAAGAGACGCCTGTTCGGACGAGACGATTATCGCCGCCTCACCGGACATGGCCTGAGGAAACGTCGCCATGACCACCTACACCCTGCACCTCCCGCGCGATGCGCGGCCGGGTGATCCGAGTGCTTTGGACGAATCCGAGCTCGTGAAGGACGGCTTCTCCTGGGGCGCCTTCTTCTTCACGTTCCTGTGGTTCTTCGTCCATCGCCTGTGGCTCGCCGGCCTTGGCGTTCTGCTGATCGTCGTCGCCTTCGGCGGCCTTATGGCCATACTGGACGTGCATCCGCTGGCCGGCTCCATCGCCCAGCTCCTGCTGCAGAGCCTGATCGGCCTTGAGGCCAACAGCCTCCGCCGCTGGACGCTCGCCCGCCGCAGCCGCCCGGCGGTCGATGCGGTGACGGCCGCCGACCAGGATGAGGCAGAGGCAAAGGCCTTCGCCCGCTGGCTCGACGCGAAGCCGGCCTCCCTGCCCCGCAGTCCGGCGCCTTCGCCGATCCTGTCCACCCCGAGGCGGCCCGAGCCGGTGATCGGCCTCTTTCCCGATGCGGAGCGTCCCCGGTGAGCGTCGTCATCATCGATTACGGGTCCGGCAACCTGCACTCCGCCGCCAAGGCCTTCGAGCGGGCGGCCAGGGAGGCGGAACTCGACCTCGCCATCACGGTTTCGTCCGACCCGAACGTTGTCGCCCAAGCCGACCGGATCGTGCTGCCGGGCGTCGGCGCCTTCGCCGATTGCCGCCGCGGCCTCGATTCCGTGCCCGGCATGGTGGATGTGCTGCAGCGGCGCGTCCATGAAGACAAGCGGCCCTTCTTCGGCATCTGCGTCGGCATGCAGCTCATGGCCACGCGCGGCCTCGAGCACACCACCAGCTATGGCCTCGACTGGATCAAGGGCGACGTGAAGGCGATCACACCGAGCGATCCCGCTTTGAAGATTCCGCATATGGGCTGGAACACGCTTGAGCTGGCGAAGCCGCATCCGCTGCTCGACGGCATTCCCACCGGACCGGACGGACTGCACGCCTATTTCGTGCATTCCTATGCCCTGACTCCGGCGGACCCGGCCGACGTGGTCGCGACCACCGATTATGGCGGGCCGGTGACGGCCATCGTCGGGCGCGACAACCTTGTCGGCGCCCAGTTTCACCCCGAAAAGAGCCAGGCTCTCGGCCTCAAGCTCATCGCCAATTTCTTAAGGTGGCGCCCGTGATCCTCTATCCTGCCATCGACCTCAAAGAGGGCCGCTGCGTCCGCCTCATCCAGGGTGACATGGATCAGGCGACCGTGTTCAACGACGATCCCGCCGACCAGGCCGCCACCTTCGAGGCTCAGGGTTTTGAGTGGCTGCACGTGGTCGATCTCGACGGAGCGTTCGCCGGCAAGCCGATGAATGCGGCGGCGGTCGAAAACATCCTCAAGCGCGTCAAAATTCCGGTGCAGCTCGGCGGCGGTATCCGCGACATGAAGACCGTGGAGGGTTGGCTCGCCAAGGGCGTGTCCCGCGTGATCATCGGCACGGCAGCGGTGCGCGACCCGGATTTCGTGCGCGAGGCCGCCCGCCTCCATCCGGGCAAGATCGCCGTCGGCATCGACGCCAAGGACGGGCTTGTGGCCGTGGAGGGTTGGGCCCAGACCTCGACCCTCTCGGCCGAAGAACTCGGGCGCCGCTTCGAGGATGCGGGCGTGGCCGCCATCATCTACACGGACATCGCCCGCGACGGCATCCTCAAGGGCCTCAACTTCCCGATGACCTTAGGGCTCGCCCGCGCCGTCTCGATCCCGGTCATCGCGTCCGGCGGTCTCGCCTCCATGGCCGATATCGAGCGCCTCACGCAACCCGACTGCGCCGTCCTCAACGGCGCCATCTCCGGCCGTGCGCTTTATGACGGACGCATCGACCCGGTCGAGGCGCTGACGCTGCTGCGCTCCGTGCGCAAGGAATCTGCCTGATGCTGAAAGTGCGTCTCATTCCCTGCCTCGACGTGAAGGACGGGCGCGTCGTGAAAGGCGTGCAGTTCGTCGATCTCGTCGATGCGGGCGATCCGGTAGAGGCCGCCAAGGCCTATGACGCGGCCGGGGCCGACGAACTCTGCTTCCTCGATATCACGGCGAGCCACGAGGCGAGGGGGATCCTGCTCGATGTGGTGCAGCGCACGGCCGAGGCCTGCTTCATGCCGCTCACCGTGGGCGGCGGTGTGCGAACCGTCGAAGACATCCGCAACCTGCTGCTCGCCGGCGCTGACAAGGTGTCGATCAACACGGCCGCGGTGAAGAACCCGGATTTCGTGCGCGAGGCGTCGGAAAAATTCGGCGCGCAATGCATCGTCGTGGCCATCGACGCCAAGAAGGTCTCAGGGGAGGGCGAGCCCCCGGCTTGGGAAATCTTCACCCATGGCGGCCGCAACGCCACCGGCATCGATGCCATCGCCTTCGCGAAGCAGGTCGCAAAATTGGGGGCAGGGGAGCTTCTGGTCACCTCCATGGACCGGGACGGCACCAAGGGCGGCTATGACCTCGCGCTCGTGCGCGCCATTGCGGATGCGGTGTCCGTACCGGTCATCGCGTCCGGCGGCGTCGGCAATCTCGATCACCTCGTCGACGGCGTCGAGAAGGGCCATGCCAGCGCGGTGCTGGCCGCCTCGATCTTCCACTTCGGCACGCAT
>JAJFBI010000059.1 GCA_020697385.1 Microvirga sp.
TGGAAGAGCAGCCGCAATCCTTGCGTTGCAAACACATTCGCCTTGGCCGGGTCGGTCTCCAGGCGCGCGAGGGCAAGGCCCGAGGGACCATGTTCGGAACGCAGGGCGATCTGGTATAGATTCTTTGCGGCTTCGATATCACGCCTCCCCCCAATGCCGGCTTCCATCAAACCGGCTAGGAGGAACGCCGCTTCATGGTTCTGCATCGCGGCAGCCCGGCGCAGGAGGTCTACCGCCTTCTGAATGGAAGGCTGATCCCTGTCGCGGGACAGAATCAGCTTGGCCCGGCGCACGGCGGCGGACGGCCAGTGGATTCCTGGCACCGCAAGCGCTTGGTCGTAAAGCCGCTCTGCTTCGTCGAGACGACGGGCCTTGAGAGGATTGGCTTCGCTGACCGGAATGCCATCCTGGAGCAGTTGCGCCTGCTCGACGAGAGCGGCGGGATCGGTCCGCTGCCTCAACTCTTCCATCTTCGCCGTTGCGGCGCGATGGCGGGCCTGGAGTTCCGTATTGACCGGGTCCTGAGCCTGAACTGCCGGCGACAGCAGAAGAGCGAAGAATGCAACGGTGCTGACGAAAAGCGGCTTGGATCTGATCATCAGCGCCCCCAAAAGCATGTGGCGTTACCGCCGACGAACTCATCGATGAGAGGCCGATCCGAGCGGATGTTGCGGACGAACAATGCTTTTAGCCTTTTCGTCGCAAGGCCTGCCCGATCCCGCGCAATCAAGGGCTCGGCCCAAGCCATGTAGTGCCGTCCGTGATTGCGCTTCACCATAAAACCCAGATCCTGGCGGCGGGCGTCCGTCTCGCCACCCGGAATGTAGTTCTCGGATGCATAGGCCATGACAACGTTGGGTTCCGCTATGCCGTTGAGAAGATAGGACATGATGCGGTCGAAATTCACCTCTCCTGCCCGAAGATCGTAGAGATCGGTACCGCGCGTAGCAGCCACTTCCGCCATCACGGTCAGGCTCGCCAGAGACTGGCGCATGTACCAGAGCGCTCTGGCGCCCCGCCTGGTCTCCAGAGCGAGGCTTCCGTCAGGGCGTGCCTCCGCGAGGATTGCGCGGTATCGATCATGCCCTTTTGCGTAGAGGGCCTCATCCTTGACGACGGCACCCCATGCCATCAGCAGGCTATCTGCGAGATAACGATGGTTGTTGCGGTCAACGACACCGTCAAAATTTCGATCTATTCTGCGGACCAGAGGATCGATCCACTCGGAGAGCTCCCGCTTCTGCCCCTCATCCAACCCACGCTCCAGGACCGAATAAGCGACGACGGTGGGCAGAAGGACGCGCTTCAAGGCGTAGTAGGCATCGTGCTCAACCTCCGTATTGGCAAAAGCCTTAGCCTTGGCCCAAGCGAGAAGAAGATCGCGTAGGGATGTTTCTGAAACTGCATCACCTGCAAGGGTCCGCCCGGTGAGCACCATGACGGCCCAGGCATAGCTATTAGCAGCTCCGTCTGTCCCATATCCTTCAGTTGCCTTCAGGCTTTCGACAGGCTTGAGGCTGCTCCACGCCGGATCGCGGGGTATGGCAAGACAAGCCGCACGTACGCTTGTGAAAGCCGGCTGCGCGAGTGCGGCCCTGCGGAGTTCCACGTCGAAAAGTCCTTGCCTCTTAGTCTGAGCGTAAGACGAACCGATCGTCAGGGCGTTCAGCAGAAGGACGATGAGAACCGTTTTCATGCTGCCTCTATGTGCCTTGAGGTGTGCTGGAGAACGCACGATGCTGGACGCTTCCGTTGACATCGGTGCAGTCGGATCCTCCCTGGGACCTCAAGACCTGCAGTTCAGTGTTGCCCTCGAAGAATCCTCGATCCCGCAGCCGACATACGGAATCCGGCCTTGCCGGGCGACAGGTGCTTGCAATGAGAACATCGGATTGAGAGGTAAGACGCAGGATCTGACCTTCCAGCCCGCGGATGTCGCCGCCAAGGAGGCGGCGGGACTGCTTTACGAACCTGTTGGATGACATCGCCAGACTCGAAACGCCTTGAGTATTGATGCCGACGCCGTTGGCCGAGAAGCGGTTATGCCTGAGGGACAGGCTCGCCAGTGGACGATAACCGGCTTGATCGGCATTCTGGATTTCACCACCCTTCGGGGTCGAGATGTTGGCGATATACGCGCTGACGCCGGAGCTGCTGTTGGACTCGATGCGGTTGGAATACGCCCCTACATCGAAGCTGTTGCGCACCTTCAGACCATCCCGTCTGTTGCTCGCAAGATAGTTGTTGCTCAACACGTTGCAGGAACTCTCGAAAACGCTCACCCCGTCCTGCGCGTTCCGGAAGGAACTGTTGGCATGGATGACGTTGTTCGTGCTGTTCCGGTCGATGACGATTCCCGACCCGGCATTATCAAAGGTCATATTGCCAATGACCAATCCGTCATTCACCTCACGCGAGATGGTGATCCCATGCCGTTGCTTCGTGCCATAGACCGTGTTGAGGGCAATGATGGTTTCCCTTGTGCGGTCATGAGAGTCCAGAGCATAGACAACGCTATCGCGGAACTCGTTCCCGACGACCTGAACGCGCTCAGCTTCGTAGGAATGAAAGCCGAAATGGAAATTATGAAATACGCTGTCGACGACCACGCCTGTCGGGCGCGCCTGGTCGCGTAATTCCGCCACACGCTCCGGCCCTGACGAGTAGCTCAATCCAAAGGATTTGGCATTATTGTAGCCCAGAGCCACCAGAGCGGACGAAGCCACGTTCATGCGCCCGTCCCCCCAGGTCAGGAGGAAGGGCCGAAACTTGGTGGATGTGTCGGCGTCGGCCCAGAGGGGCTGGCCTGATGTCTCGCTAATTCCGACAACTTCGGCGTCAATGATGTGAACATTGCCGGCATTGACGATAAAGGCCCCGGCATCGGCACTGAGCCGATAGACCGGACTGTCAAGACGGGACAGGATCAGCGTAGCTCCGGGAGCGACAAAGATGGGCGCCTTCACCGTCACAGCATCGGCACCATGTTGGATGAGATCCCGTGCGTCGGTGCCCTGCAGCTGGCGAGCGACCATGCTTAAAGTGGCAACGCCACTTTGGACGACAATAACCCGGGGCGAGGACAGGCCTTGATGCCGGATCGCCTGCTCCAGACGCGTATTTCCTCCTTCATCGTCCTCGAAGAATTTCGCGATGTAGGGATTGTGGTTCGCAAAGGTGCTTCCGACCACTGCGCCGGTGGGCCATGGCGTGACGGCCCTGATGCCCGCAGCCGTCACGAAACTGTGAGGGAGTTGCTCTACTGCGTTGGTGGATTTTTCATGATCGCCAATGATAAGCGCCAAGCCCCTACGGGTCTGGATCTCTTGGGCGGTTTCCTCAGGCTCTTCGGAAACGGATGCGACCGTCTGCACCTCCTCGGATGCGCCGAAGCCGGGCTGCTCTTCTGCGGGCTTCCTGAGAAGATCGACCTGCATCTCGGCCAGACGACGGAAGGCCGTCTGGCGGAGCCGCTGATCCTGGACCGAGCGGATCAGATCGGCAGCATGAATGCCGCCTTCCGGGAGAGTGGCGAGCTCAAGTGCAAGCTCCGCCTTGTCCTCATCAGCTTCGACTTTCTTGATGCCGCGCAACAGCAGAGCATCGGGAATTTCACCCCGGGTCTTCTTTTTCGCCAGATCTCTTGCAGCGGCTGCAACGATCAGCTGTTCGGCGCGTGTGCGGACGCTTGCGCCGGTGATGCGTCTAACGAGTTCGCCGACACGGGCCTGACTTGCTTCCGACGCCTGAGACCTGATGATCGCTAGAAGTGACTTGTCCCGTGCTCCCGCTTCCAGGCTCTCGGCAGTTTGGACGGAATCATTCAACGCGCGATTACTGATATCCGGCTTGTTCTGCCGACTTGCCTGACGGGAAACCTCCAAGAGAGCAGCAAGACGGTACTGAGCGTCCTGTATCCGTTCGGCCATTGCCATCGCTTGGCCGAAATCGCCCGAATGGGAGTAGGCGCCGGCAACAGACGCCAGAACACGGGCCTCATCATCAGTTCCGACGAGTTCGGGAATGATCTGCATGGCGCCGGCAATGTCCCCGGATTTCGACTTCGCCCGTGCAATGGCGCTCAGCGCATGTGAGCGTCCGTCCCTATCGACGAGGCGCGGCAGCAAGGCTTCGGCATCGGAAACCCGGTCGTGATCTGCCAGTGTCTTCGCCAGTTCACCGAGACTGGACGATCCCTCTCCGGCAGGCTCAATCCGACCGGCATAGCGTAGTGCTTCGTCGAGACGCTCGGATCGTGTGAGTGCCCGGACGAGTTTGGGAAGAACAGCATGTTGCTGGGTCTCGCTATAGGTGTCAAATTGACGGATGCTTGCGGATAGGAGTTGGTCGGCCATGGCGTCATAGCCAGCCTGCTTCAAGTCGCCGGCAAGCTGAAGCTGGATCGAAACCTTGCCAGAGCCGTCCTGCATGGCGTTGAGGATCTCGGCGGCCTGAAGCGCGATGCCGCGATCGGCGTAACTCCTGACAAGCGAACCTATAGCTTTTTCGTGGCTGGTCGAATTGACGATTCCTTGTGCCGCCACAAAGGCGACCTTGCCCTCCTGCCTGGAGATCGCGCCATCGACGAGGCTGGAGAGCAGGTCATCTCTTGCTTTACTGTCGAGAAGCGAAAGCGTCAGCAGAATGCTTCCGGGGAGGTCCCCAACTTCCAGCCGCCGCTTCGCCTCTTCCATGAGCTTGACGTCCGCGGCCTTCTCCCAAGCACTTCCCTTGATCTGAATCCGTGCCAGCTCATGGCGCGCATTGGCCCGGTCACGGGATTGAGGAATACGGGTGACAGCCCGGTCAGCCAGATCCGCACCCGACGGCCCTAGCCCTGCTGCAACGCGAGCGGCTGCCTTGTATGCCCCTCCTCGCGTTCCTTGCTCAGAGATCTGATCAGCCGCAGCGATCGCCAGGGATGCATATCTCAGGGCGCGATCCTGGGAGCCGGCCTTGGCATAGACATTGGCAAGGTCCACGAACGCAGCGGCGCGGTAAGCAGCCGATCTCTGTTCACCGGCAATCTGATGCAGCGATACGCCGACTTCCACACGATCCGCAGCCGATCCAGCGCCCGCAAGATCGCCGAGGGACGACTGCAGAAGGAAAGAACTAAGGATGTCGTGGCTCAAACCGTCATCTGCAAGCCGCATGAGTTCGGAACGGGCTCCATCCCGCAACTCCGCGGCGCCTGCATCGTCCTGACCGGCGAACTTCTCGAGCAGTTTCACCCTGGCCCTTGCAACCTGGTAGAACCCTGCTTTCTGCTTCGGACTGACGCCGCTCTGCTCGGCGGAAAGAAAGGCCTGCCGGGCTTCATCCGCAAGGCGCGAGACCTCATTGCCCCCCTGTGCCATGGCGCTCGAGGTTAGCGCCATGGACAGGAGGAACAGGGCAGTACGCAATCGACGTCGACCGTCAGATCGTGACGATGCGGTCATACTGATCCTCCAGACGCACGATGTCGTCTTCACCGAGATACGTGCCGCACTGAACCTCGATCAGGTGAAGCTCATCGTCACCGATGTTCTCCAGTCTGTGGACGTCGCCTTTGGGGATGTAAACCGACTCGTTGGCCTTCATGACGAAGACCCTCTCGCCCACAGTGACACGGGCGGTGCCGGAAACAACTGTCCAGTGTTCGGAACGATGGTGGTGGTACTGCAGCGACAGCCGCCCTGCCACATCGACGACGATGTGCTTCACTTGGAAAGTCTCACCCACACGCAGGGACTCGTAGGATCCCCACGGACGACGCACCCTCTTGTGCAGATTGGCTTCCGGACGTTTTGCAGCGGCAAGCTCGGCTGCGAGGCGACCGACATTCTGGGCCTGGTCCAGAGAGCTCACCAGGACGGCATCAGCCGTGTCAATCACGACGACCTTCTCGACGCCCATCACGGCTACGAGCCTGGAGCTGCCAAGAACATAGCTGTTGCGTACATCTTGGAGGAGCGTGTCTCCGCGGGACACATTCCCATCGCCGTCCTTGCCTCCCACATCCCACAGGGCTGACCATGAACCAAGGTCACGCCATTCAGGCGCCACAGGAATGCAGACCAGGCGGTCGCTTCGCTCCATGACGGCATAGTCGATTGAGATGACCGGAGCCGTGTCGAAGTCGGCGGCGAGACGGATCGTGTCATTACCACGTTGGGCTGTCGAAAGGGCCCGGCGGGCACAGGCCAGAACATCCGGTGCGTACCGTTCGAGTTCCTCCAGAATGGTACGGGCGGTGAACATGAAGATCCCGCTGTTCCAGAGGTGACGACCGCCGACCACCAATGTCTCGGCCGCATCCCGCTTGGGCTTCTCGACGAAACCCGCGACCTTGAAGCTGGCGCCGTCGAAAGCCTCGCCAACCTCGATGTAGCCAAAACCGGTTTCAGGGTGAGTCGGGCGGATGCCGAAAAGAACAATCTGTCCCTGACGTGCCGCCATCGCAGCCTGAGACACAGCCTGGGTAAACACTTCGGTTTGCTCGATGACGTGATCGCTCGGTGCAACGAGCATCAACCGGTCCGGGTTTTCTTCCGCAATCAGAGCCGCAGCCGCGGCAATGGCCGGCCCCGTGCTGCGAACACATGGTTCGACCAGGAGCCGGGCTGACCCAGTGCTCAGTTGTCCGATCTCACGTAATGCAAGATCGCGGTGGTTGGTGTTCACGACGATGAGGGGTTCTGCATACTGCTCCGTGCGGAAGCGCTGAACCGTTTGCTGGAAGAGGCTTTCGTTTCCAGAAAGAGCATGAAATTGCTTTGGCTCACTGGACCGCGAAATCGGCCATAGACGGGTGCCTGAGCCACCGCACATGAGAACCGGAATGATATTGTCCATTGTTGATCTCCAGAAAGTTCAAGTGATGTCCTCCGGTTGATGGCCCGGACTCATTCATTCCCCAGAATTGAGCCCGGCAAGCCGTCTTCCATTCTCACTTTGAGGCTCTGTGGCCTTTTTAGGTGCGTCGGCCGTCGCGCTGTCCTTGGACAGGATAGCTGCAATCTTGTTTCCTGCCCAGTTGACTGCTGTTTGCAGCTTGCCAACGGCAGACCCGATTGAAGACCCGGAAAATGTATTGAAAACCACCGACACCGGCTGGCCAATCGTCGATGCCCCGAGTTCACGGCCAGGCGCCAGTTTGACGATCAGTCCCCCGGCACGGGAATGATCTTCAAAGGATGGCAGTCGCTCGATATTGACTTCCCTTACGCGAGTTCCATCGGCATATTCGATCACGGCACTTGCTCCCTTGTAGAATCGCAATGCCTGATCCTGCGGAATGCTCGCGGTGACATAGGGGTTGCTGGTCTTCTCTCGCAGAGTAATGATTGGCGCACCCTCCCGGACGAAGTTGGCAGTTCGGCTGTAGCGAGCCTGAACCACGCAATTGCAGGGGCTGTCGAGAACGATGCTGTTGCCTTGTGCCCCTTGAATCGTAAGGAGCGGCTCGCCGGCCCTGACCTCGTCTCCCGCGGCGACAAAGGTGAGTTGTCCATTCGAGGGAGCAGGCACGTTGACCAGATCGGCTGTGATCTGCGCCGATTGAGCCGGGATCAAGTAGAACCGGTCGAACAGGCTCGTTCCAATGAAGCCCAGAAGAAGCAACGTGGCTGCGCCGATGCCGATGTAGCCTGCTGCACTTCGGCCGCGATGCGCGAGATTGGCCACGATCCCCTGGGGCTGAGGACGCGGAGGAACCTCCCGAGTCTTCCCCTCATTGCGCCGCGACACAACATCCAGCACATCCCCTGCCTCCACAACCTCACCGGCAAGGTAGGCATCGAGAATGAAACGGAGGAGGCTGTGCTGGCGCGGAGAGACGTCGACGAAACGAAGACCGAGCCTGCTATGGTCGTTTGCAACGTAACGGACCTCCGCATTGAGGGGTAGGGTCAGCTCATAGCCGCTGAAAGGAAAAGCGAGCGTGAGGTCGAGCACTTGTCCGGGCTTGGTATCCAGTGAACCGGTCCGAAGCCCCATGCCTCCGACCGAGATATCGACGACCGCAAGCTGCGCTCCATTGTGAATGCATTTCACAGGTAGTCGGTATCGAGGGTGCTGCCTCTGAACCTCGGCCTCATGCGTAATTTTCGTCATCGATACGTTCTCCAAGCGGCACCGCTGTCGTCAGGGAAGAAAGAACACGGGATTTGGCGTCGGCAGGATTTTCATGCTCCATGCCAACACCGATACGAATGCGATGAGCGCTACACTGTGCATGTATGCTGACATAAGGTTGCTTGCGATCAGCGGGCGCTTTGCCACATTCGCAGATATCGTCTTCTGCCGCGTCCACTTCTGACGGTCGAGACGGAACGTCACGTGGACCTTGATCAGCGACCCGAAAATCTGGTTGAAGTAGAGAAGGAAAGGATAAAAGACCGATACTCTTGGGCGAGCAGCCAGGAGAGAGAGGGTCAATACGTAACGGGTGGTCAGGATCCAAAGCGCATAGAGAAGGAGTGCGTACCCGCTGATGAAAACTCCGGCCAGAAGGGCAACGAAGAAGCCCACAAGCGAGGTCCACATCGACATGCGCTGATCGAGGATCGACCACCATGTGAACAGACCGATCCTCCGAGGCCCAAGAGCAAGGGCTCTCGAGTTCGTACGCAGCATGTTGCCGAACCACCGCACCATCAGCATGGCTGCAGCCGAAACGAAGTTTTCCGATGGCGGATCCTCTACCGTCAGAACGACGACATCCGGCACGTAGAGCATCTTGTAACCGTTCCGCAAAAGCCAGAACCAGCTCGATTTGTCATCTCCGGTGAGAAACTTGAATCTCCCAAGACGCCAGTGATCAACATAGTCGAGCTCCACCTGACGGATGAATTCCGGGTTGCAGACGATGCTCGAACGGAACATCGACATGCGGCCGGTCAATGTCAGAACGCGTTCAGACAGCCCTACGGAAGACATCAGAGTATGGCGTTGTGCGAACCGCAGAGCGTACCATTCCTGAAAAATCCGGTTGCCGCGCACTTCGCTCGTCTCATCCGTCGTCAGGGCCCCTACCCTGGGATCGAGTTGGAAGAAGCCTATGCATTTCTTGACAAGGTCCCGCGGAACGATGCTGTCGCCGTCGATCACGGCCACAACATCATCAGGGGCCGGAGCACGTCGGGCAACGGCCCTGAAGCCGTAAGCGAGAGCATCCCGCTTACCCGTTCCCGCAATTCTGACGATAACCAAGTCCACCTTGTTCTGGTGGCCGCAGATCGTCTGGAACAGGCTCTTGATGAGCCGCTGATCCCCAGCCTCAACAATCGAGGCGATGACTGTCGCCTTTCCTGGAGCAGCCAGCGCAGCTTCAAAAGCCGCTCTGTAAACGCGCGTGGTGACGGCGCTGTCGATCCGAAACGTCGTCACCAGAAGAAACGTATTGGGGGGATCGTGCTTGATCGCCTCGTCGGCAGCCTTTCGCTGGCCCGGAAAAACCATCTTCCGGAAGATGAGCGCACGGACGAAGTGCAGCAGGCCCCATCCATAGCGCCACATAGCCAATATTCCGATGGCTCCGATCACGCCGGCTCCGACAGAGACATACGCTCCAGATGGAAGCGCGGCGGCAAACGCCGCCACGGCAACCACGTAGAGGATATGCGCCCCTATCGACTCCGAGAGACGGATACTGCCGTTACCAGCAGATTCCCTGATAGAAGTCACCTGAGCACCTTGCTTGGTCGATACGAACGAGATCGATGAGAGGCCGATCATCCTGCACGATGTTCAGGAGGCGCTTGGCTTCATCACGGTTCCCGAGAACGAACACTTCAGCGTGATCGATCACCTCGTTGACATCGGCCGTCAGCAGAGACGTCAGATGAGGAAGATGCGCCTTCACGAACTGGAGGTTAGCGCCGGTCAGCTTGGAGACTTGGATATTCGGATCGTAGATGCGGATATCGTATCCGCGGCCATAGAGGCGCTCCGCCAGTTCCACCAGCGGGCTCTCACGCAGATCGTCGGTTTCAGGCTTGAAGCTCAAGCCGATGATGCCGATCCGACGCTTGCCCGTTGCAGCAACCATCGAGTAGGCACGCCGCAACTGCTCTTCGTTGGCGTCCATCGTCGCATCAAGAATCGGCGTCGGAACGTCCAGCTTCCGAGCTGCGAAGCGCAGAGCACGCAGGTCTTTGGGAAGGCAGGAACCGCCGAAAGCGAACCCGGGCTTGAGATAGGCTTTGGAAATGTTGAGCCGATTGTCCGCGCAGAGCACGTCCATCACAGCATGGCCATCGATCCCTGCTTCCTTACAGATATTGCCGATCTCATTGGCGAAGCTGATCTTGAGGGCGTGCCAAGCGTTGTTGGTATACTTTACTGCTTCGGCAGTCCGGATTGAGACGATCCTTGGCTCCACCTTGAAGATTTTGTGAATGTCGAGCAGTCGATCAATTGTCGCCTGGTCATGCCGCCCGAAGATGATGGCACCTGGATCGTAGTAGTCGCTGATGGCAGTACTTTCCCGTAGGAACTCGGGATAGTACGCAATGCCGAAGCCCACGCCGGCCTGACGCCCAGAAGCACGCTCGAGAGCGGGCAGCACGATGCTTTCCATGGTGCCGGGCAAGATCGTGGAGCGCATCACGAC
>JAJFBI010000589.1 GCA_020697385.1 Microvirga sp.
GGACCCGCATGAGCTCGCCGGCGAGATTGTTCCGCATGATCCAGGACAGCGCATAGCCGATCAGCCAACCAGGCGGCTGCGCGATGACTGTGAGCAGCGCGAGTTCGAGCAGCAGGATGCGCAGCACTTCGTTCCGCGTGAAGCCGAGCACGCGCAGGCTCGCCAACTCCCGCGCGCGCTCCGAAAGCCCTATGCGGGCGATGTTATAGACGACGCCAAACGCGATCACCGCGGCAAGAGCCGTGTAGATGCCGGCCATCGTAGTGACGAGCAAGGCGAGGCTTTCACGAAAGCTGGCCAGCGAGGCGCTCTGAAGCGCGAGGGCGCTCACGGTCGGTAAGCGCTTGATGGCCTCGTACAACGAGCCGCGGCTGTTCTCGTCAAAGGCCACGTGAACACCGCTGACCGAAGGGGCCTCGCGCATCAGACGCCCGAGCGCCCTTAGGTCCATCATTCCCCTGATGCCAAAGTAGTCCTCGACAAGCGCCGCGACGGGCAGCGAGACCGTTCTTCGCTGGCCGTCCAAAAGGTCTACCTCGACGAAGTCCCCGACCTGTACGCCGAGGATGCGAGCCAGCCAGGCGGAGATTGCCAACCCGTTCTCCGGTATGGAAACAGGACGGAGGTCGACATCGATAACGCGGCTGAGGTCGGCATCCGGAACGCGCCCCGTGATGACGATGCGCCGTTCGACGTTCGCGTTCCTGATACGAACCGGAACCTCGCGGAAGGGCTCGACGGCGACGACGCCCGGCAGGCGCGCCACCGCTGTCGCAACATCCTTCGGACGCTTCTCGGCGAAGCTGATCGTGGCGTCCTGGCGGTCGGAGAGAAAATACGTGACGTCGATCAGATGCTCCATGGAGTCGCGTACGAACAGGGAGACGATGAGGATAGCGGTCGCGAGCGAGATGCCTAACACGGTAAGGGCCGCCCGCATGGGGTGGTGGGCAATGTTTCGAAGCATCATCATCGTGGGCTGGGACAGAAGCGTGCGCGTGCGGAGCGTGAGCGGGAGCACCCGGCGGAACACCGGGGGTGTCGGCGGCTGCATGGCGACAGCGGGCGGCAGCGCCATCACCTCACGCAGAGGGCGCGCCGAACCGAGGGCAGCGGCAACGAGACTCAAGGCTCCTGCGGCGAGGTAGACCTCTGGGCTCTTTGTGAAGATCAAAAAGGGGAAGCGGAAGAAGCGCGCGAACAGCTCGGTGACGTAGCCGCCGAGCCAGGTGCCTGCGGCGCTGCCGATGGCAATACCGGCGAGCACGATCAGCGCAACGAGTTTGAAATAGTGCGCGGCGATGCTGCCGTTTCCATAGCCGAGCGCCTTTAGCAGACCGATCTGCTCGCGCTCCAGGGCGACGATCCGGCTCAGGGTGAGATTCACCAGGAAGGCGGCTACCAGGAGAAAGATCGGCGGCAGCGTGCGGCTCATGTTGCTGAGCATATCGAGCTCGTGCTCGAGGAAGGCATGCGAGACCTGATCCTTCCGCCCGTGGGCTGCACGACCGCCGTAGCGATCCAGCACGGCGTCGACTTGCGCAATCACCTCGCGTTCGGAGGCCCCGGGCAGCAGCTTGAGGCTGACTGCGGAAAAGGCGCCCTGGAGGTCGTAGGCTGCGGCGAGGGCCTGCTCGGGCATCCACACGATGCCGAAGCGGCGGTCGTCCGGCATGAAATCGCCCGGGCCGATGGCGTAAATGAACTCCGGCGAGAGCGCTGTGCCAACGACGACGAGGCTGCGCTTGCGTCCGTTCAGGATGGCCGAGAACCGCGATCCCGGCGCGAAGCCGTGCGCGGCCGCGAAGCTCTCGCTGAGGACCACCTCTTCGGCGCTATGCGGCTCGGGCAAGCGGCCGAGCCGTAGGTGTAGGCGGTTGAGGACGGGTTGGCCGTCCTCCGGCAGCGAGACAAATTGCGCTGTCGCGGGCTGCTCAAACCCAGGTACGTCCAGAAGCGCCAGCTTGGCGATCCGCGCCTCGACCGCCCGACCAGCGAGATCGCGAGCGCTTGCGCCCAAAGCCGCTTTAGGTCGCGCAGCAGCTTGAGGTCGAGCGCCCGCATCGCGTCACCATGCGAGCTCAGCGGCGGGGCGCCGCGTCTCGTTCAGGCGTTCGGCCGAGATCTGTCCGTTCGCGAAGGAGAGCACGCGATGCGCCACGTTCTGGATGGTGGCATTGTGTGTGATAACGAGCGTGGTCGTGCCCAAGAGCTCGTTGGTCCTAAGCAGGGCGTCGATGACCACGACGCCGGTCTTCGAATCGAGCGCCCCGGTCGGCTCGTCGCACAGCAGAACCTCGGGCTGCTTCACGATGGCGCGGGCGATGGCGACCCGCTGCTGCTCGCCTCCCGAGAGCTGGGCCGGGAAATGCCCCATCCGGTCCTGCAGGCCGACCATGGTGAGGGCATCGGCCGCCGGCATGGGGTCGTCGGCGATCTCGGTGACGAGGGCGACGTTCTCGTAGGCGGTCAGGCTCGGGATCAGGTTGTAGAACTGGAAGACGAAGCCGACATGGCGACGCCGGTACTGCGTGAGGCCGCGATCGTCGAGCCCGGTAAGTTCCTGATCCTTGAAGAACAGCCGGCCGGCGGTTGGCTGATCAAGGCCACCGATAATGTTGAGCAGCGTCGACTTTCCGCTGCCCGACGGCCCGAGCAGCACGACCACCTCGCCGGAGTAGATGTCAAGGTCAACCCCGCGCAGCGCGTGCACCTCCACCTCACCGGAGGTGTAGACCTTAGTGAGTCCGCGCGCGACGAAAACCTTCTCCGCCTCCGATCCTGCTTGTCGCACGAGCGTCATTCACGCCCTTCTCGGCGCCTCGGGCCGGCGCCCGAGAAGCCCCGACCTCGTTGGAAAGTCAGCTGGCACCTTGCGCATGTAGGGGCAATAGGCCTCGCCGAATTGCTGCAACACCTCGCGCTCCTCCATCCGTGCGAGCCGGCCATACATGACCACGAGAAGGGGGAACATGGCCAGCGTCAGCAACGTCGGCCACTGCACCAGGAACCCGAGCAGGACCAGCACGAAGCCGACGTACTGCGGGTGGCGGACATAGGCGTAGGCGCCCTCGGTCGCGATGCGGCCTTCCGGCTGCGCGCCATAGAGGGTCTTCCACGCGACGCAGATAAGGAGGAAGCCGGCGCCTATCAACGCGAAGCTCAGGAGGTGGGAAGGGCCAAAATGCGGGTTCGACATCGTGCGAGAACCAGTCGACCGCGGGGTAGCGGCTCTGCAGCCAACCAGACAGTACGTAAATCGTGAGCGGAAAGCCGTACATCTCGGCGAATAGCGCCACCAGGAACGCGCTGAAGGCGCCGAACGAGCGCCAGTCCCTCGGGTGTTCGGCCTGAAGAAGCTGAATGCGAACACGACGAATATGGCGGCGTTCGCGGCGGCTAGTCCCCAAAGCCCGTATGCCTGTCCTGCTTCACGTCCCCAATAAGGCTCCAGAGTCCCCTGACGGGAGCGAGGGCGCCTTCATCTGAGTCAGCTTCTCAAGACGCGACTCAGCTTTGGGGCCCAAGTGGGAGCGGCCGTCGGTCCGCCTTTAGTCCCTAAAGTCTGACGGAGCGGAGGCGCAGCGCGTTGCCGACCACGCTGACCGAGGACAGCGCCATCGCTGCCGCCGCGATGATCGGGGACAGCAGGATGCCAAGGACGGGGTAGAGCACGCCCGCCGCGACCGGCACGCCAAGCGCGTTGTAGATGAAGGCGAAGAAGAGGTTCTGGCGGATGTTCCGCATCGTCGCCCGCGACAGGTGGCGCGCGCGTACGATGCCCGTGAGGTCGCCTTTGAGCAGCGTCACCCCGGCGCTCTCCATGGCTACATCCGTGCCCGTCCCCATGGCAATTCCGACGTCCGCGGCCGCGAGCGCCGGTGCGTCGTTGACGCCATCGCCGGCCATCGCGACCACTCGGCCCGCGGCCTTGTAGCGCTGCACGACCGCGCTCTTCTGGTCCGGCAGAACCTCGGCCTCGACTTCCTCGATGCCGAGCCGGCGGGCGACCGCCTTTGCGGTCGTCCAGTTGTCGCCGGTGAGCATGACGACGCGGATGCCCTCGGCCTTCAGGCCGGCGAGGGCCTCCGGTGTGGAGGCCTTCACCGGGTCGGCGATGGCGATCGCGCCCGCGACCTTGCCGTCAACGCCGGCAAAGATCGCGGTGGCGCCGTCCTCACGCAGCTTGTCGGCTTGACCGGCGAGGGCAGACACTTCTACCCCATGCTCCTGCAGGAACGCCGCGTTGCCGAGCACGACCTTGCGCCCCTCCACCGTGCCGAAGGCGCCCTTCCCTGTCGGGGAGTCGAACTCACTGACCGGAGCCGTTGGAAGGCCCCGTTTCTCCGCGGCGGCAACGATCGCGACAGCGAGCGGATGCTCGCTGGCCCGCTCGACGCTCGCCGAGAGCCGCAGGACCTCGGCCTCGGAAAGGCCGGGAGCCGGTACGACCGCCGTCACCGCCGGCTTCCCCTCGGTCAGGGTGCCGGTCTTGTCGACGACAAGCGTGTCGACCTTCTCCATGTGCTCGAGCGCCTCGGCGTTCTTGATGAGGACGCCGGCTTGGGCCCCGCGTCCGACGCCGACCATGATCGACATCGGTGTCGCAAGCCCGAGCGCGCACGGGCAAGCGATGATGAGCACCGCGACCGCGGCTACCAGGCCGTAGGAGAAGCGCGGCTCGGGCCCCCAGATGCTCCAGGCGGCGAAGGCCAGCAGCGCCATCACGATAACCGCGGGCACGAACCAGCCAGACACCTGGTCCGCCAGCCGCTGGATTGGAGCCCGGCTGCGCTGCGCCTCTGCCACGAGCTGCACGATCTGCGACAGCCGCCGCTCTGGTTCATGGTGCCGCCGATGACCTTGGCGCCGACCTCCTTCGTGACCGGCATGGACTCGCCCGTCACCATCGACTCGTCGACGGCGCTGCGGCCCTCAAGAACCCCGCCGTCGACCGGCACCTTCTCGCCCGGGCGGACGCGTAGGCGGTCGCTCACGTGCACGGCGTCGAGCTGCACCTCGCGAGATCAAGAAGGGCCCGGATGGCGCCGCTCGTGCTCTCCCGGGCACGCAATTCCAGCACCTGACCGAGCAGGACGAGAATCGTGATCACGGCCGCGGCCTCGAAATACACCGCGACGGCGCCGTCGGCGCTTCGGAAGGCCGGCGGGAATATGCCCGGCGCGAGTGTCGCAACCACGCTGTAGATCCAGGCGACGCCCGTGCCCATG
>JAJFBI010000590.1 GCA_020697385.1 Microvirga sp.
GAGCGACGGGACGATCGTCACCATCGCCGATGCGCGCTACGCCAAGGCCGTGACCGCGGGACGGTTCATGCGACGGCTGCGCCTACCGCCCGAGGTCGCACCGGACCAGACGCAGCGCGCGCCCGAGCGCCCATAGGCCGACAACCAGCATGGCGCCGAGCGCCGCGAGATAGATGGTGCCGGCCGCCTTCGCGGGTCCGTGCATCTGATGATCGGCGGTCTGGACCAGCAGAACGAGCGCGAGACCGCAGAAGGCGCCCCATGCTGCGAGGTGCCAGGAGGCACCGTCATGCCGCGACCGCCATGCAGCGAAGACCAAGGCCACGGCTATGACAAGCTCGTCGAGCGCCATCGGCACGAACCGCGCGCTCCCCCAGAAGCGGGCGATCTCGCCCGCCGCGATGAGGAGCGCGATCAGGTACGCGAGTCCATTCAGTGCTGCCATGGCCCCGACCTTAGTGGGCCCAGCGAGCCGCCGGCAACCACGTCGGTCCGCCACTGTCCGCTTCTGAGAGAGGACGAGCCTCTGCCCCGGACGGCCTCGGGCGCATGATTTTCTGAGGGCGCCAGCTCTAGGCGAGCAGGACGCCAAAGCGGAAGCTGCTGCCTGGTCGGGATGTCGGCTTCTCGCTATGTCGCAAGCCTTATGCGCTCTTGAGCGCTGGCGGGCAGATTGTAGTACTCTGAGGTGGCCTCAAGCCTTCGGGATCAGGCAACGGAGGAAGTCATGAAGCTACGCTATGCGCTCCTGCTTTCCGTGTTGTCCAGCGCCGGTATCGGGGCGGCTGTTCACAGCCTCCACGCCCAGGCCAAGCCGCCCGTTTACATGATCGCCATCAACGAGGTGAGCAACCTAGAAGGCTACTCGAAAGAGTACGTGCCGGCGGCGCAGAAGGCCGTTAAAGACCACGGCGGGGTCTATGTCTCCGCCGGGCCTGGGAAGCAAATCGCTGGCAGTCTGCCGAGCGGACCGGTCGTGATCCTTCGCTGGGAGAGCCTCGATGCGCTCATGAAGTGGCGCGACTCGCCAGAATTTCAGGCCGCCCTTAAGGTCGGCGAGAAGTACGCCAAATACAACATCATCGCCGTTGACGGCGTTGCTCAATAGGTGAAGGCGACGGAGACTCCGTTCAAGATGGTTCTGTTTGTCTCTCGCGAGAGGATGGCGAGAACTTCCCCCTCAAAAAGGTCGTGCACGCATTGTCACACGAATCCGCGGCAGCGGCAGTAGGGTAGGGGCATGCAGCCCATCTCCTACGCCCGACATCAGTTCCCACCCGAGGTCATCCGGCACGCTGTCTGGCTCTATCTCCGGTTCACCTTGAGCTACCGCGACGTGGAGGAGCTCCTGGCCGAGCGCGGGCTCGACGTCTGCTATGACACAGTCCGGCGCTGGGTTCTGAAGTTCGGGCCAGCTTTCGCCCGCAACCTCCGTCGGCTTCGTCCCAGGCCAAGCACGGCTGGCGTCCTACGGGTGCGCCCACCGTCAGCTTGGGATGCGAGCTCGCCACGAAGCTTTGACCTTCGCGGCGCTGGCTGCGCTGGTCTCGCTTGTTCGCGCCATCCGAAAGCAGCCTGGCCGGTGAGCCAAAGAGAAGGGCAGTCGAAGCCGCCCTAAGGGGTCTCGAATCCAAGCGGAAGAAAGGTGCCCGATGACCGAAGTTCAAGAACATGCCAACCACGTGATTGAGACCGTGCGGGTGCGCGAGGCCGTAGGCGTGGTGCACAGCCGCGAGCAGCTCGAAAAGCTGATCGATCGCCTTACGACGTCGGGCTTCGATCGATCCAGCATCGATCTAATGGCAAGCCAAGATGCGATCAGCCGTAAATTGAAGACGGTATATCCCGATCTGACTGCGGCTGCCGATGTGCCGGGCGTGCCCAGACGCAAACTCGTTCTGCCGTCAGATCAAGACAGCGCGACGGCCCTTGTTTTTGGAAGCCTAATTTCGATAGGGGCTATGGGAGCTGCACTGCCCATCGTCGCTTCCGGCGGGGCTCTTGCGACGGCAATACTCGCGGCAGCCGGAGGCGGTGCTGTCGCGAGCGGGATCGCAAAGATTATCAGAGATCGGATTGTTGGACGCTCTGATCAGATTGATCTTGAGAATGAGCTGCAGCAGGAAGGGCTCGTCATCTTCGTGCGCTTGCGTGAACGCGAACAAGAGGAGCGAGCGCTGGCGCTTATGCGGGATTGCGGTACGGATAAGGTGCACGTGCACGAGGTGGAATTATCAAAGACGCTGCACGACGTTCCCCTCGCTGACCTCAACCCCGATCCGCTTCTCGGGTCTGAAAAGCTAGGCGGATAGCCGTCTGGCGGACCTCCTGAGCCAGCTCGAGCGCAAGGATCCGACCCTGCTTCGGGAGCCGTTTGGAGGGAAGGGATCAAGCATCAGGTTGAGAAACTGGTCGCCAAGCTGAATTGAGCGCCGGTGCGGTTTCACCGTGGAGCTCAGTGGCTTGCGTGCAAATGAGGGCGGGGTGCGGAAAGAGCGCGTCCTTAACGGGCTGGATCACCACTCTCTCGCAGCTTGGTTGGACGGACCACGCGAGCGACTACGGCCGCCCCGCGGATTACGGCGCGGGAATGCAAAATGACCAGGCTTGTCTAGCATCCGTTGGTCTAGGCAGGAGCTCTTAGAACGGCTTAAAGGCGCAGAGCGGACGCTCGCGTTCTAAGCCTAAGTTCCTTTTCTGACCCTTCTCGGACGTTCGAGCTGGTCAGTCTCAATGTCCGAAGCTGGCCGAAAGCGGAATGACCGCTTTCGAGATGAAAACCGTGGAAAGCTGCTGTTCGCTGCGCATCGTTCCGGCCGATCTATTCCGCCCCTTCACGCTCATTGAGATCCGGCCGGAATGGTGCCAATAGCCGACATCCACCGGCTATTCGATTACCTCGTCGGCGATAGCCAGCAGCATCGGCGGGATTGTAAGCGGCCGATATATCATGCCGCCAGCTTGATCGGGCTCACCAAGAGCCTCTGCCTGGAAAGATGCCTCCAAAGGAATTCGTCGAGACGCCAAGCGGGCGGCTATGATGGTTGGCGGAGAGGATGAGCAGCCGATCGGCCGGCTGGGACGGCCAGAGGAGATCGCCAGCCCGTCTCACCGCGATGCCGGCGCGGCTCCGGTCGGAGCTTGGGCCGGAGCCGGAGCCACCACACATATGAGACGCAACACGCATGACCACTCTGAGGCCGCTCGTATCACCCCGGGTCGTCCAGACGGGACTATCCAACAGGCCGAAGAGGCCGGTCTCGTCTTCGCTTTTCGGGCTCGTTGCCTCGCAACACTGATTGTAGCTCTCGCGATCCTCGTTCTCGTGCCGTGGCCCCGCAACCTCTACTATCTCGCTTTCGCGGTAGGGTTCTACTTCCTCGGCTACGTGCCGTTCCGGCTGCGACGGCACCGGCATGCCGAGGTGATCAAGCTCGGCTTCGTGGTGCTGGACGTCTGTCTAATCACAGCCGCGGTCTTGAATTTCCCCTCAGGCGGGGTCTCG
>JAJFBI010000591.1 GCA_020697385.1 Microvirga sp.
TCCAGAGAGCACTGGACGATCCTTCGAGACGGCGCTGACGCGCCTCCTCAGGATGAGGGCGGAAGGAGACGCAATGATTGAAGACGTGGATGGCCGGAACAAGTCCGGCCATGACGGCAGGATACTACGCCTTCGACAGCGACGTCTCTGAGCCTTCTGCAGGGCTTAGGCCGAGTTCCCTTCGGCCCTCCTCGTAGAGCCTGTCCGAGGCCGTCTCGATCTCGGCCTGCATCCGCTGAAAGAACTCGTCGCGCGGCAGGCCCGCCGGGATCGGGTCGAGCACCTCGATCCGCACCGTGCCGGGACGGCGGATGAACTGGCGGCGCGGCCAGAACAGCCCGGCATTCAGGGCGATCGGAATGCAGGGAAAGCCGAGATTCTGGTAGAGATGGGCCACGCCGTATTTGTAGGCCGGCGGCGCGCCCGGCGGGCGGCGGGTGCCCTCGGGGAAGATGATGATCTGGCGTCCGTGCTGGGCCTCCTCCTTCGCCCGCTGGGTCATCTGAACCAGCGCGATCGTGCCGGCCTTGCGGTTCACCGGCACGCACCGGGCCTTGGCCAAGTGCCAGCCGAAGATGGGAATCCACATCAGCTCCCGCTTCAGGATGTAGGTCGGGTCGTCCAGGATCGTCACAATGGCGAAGGTTTCGAGAAACGACTGGTGCTTGGCGGCCACCAGTGCCCCGCCCGGCGGAATCCTCTCCCGGCCGGTGATCTCGACCTTGATGCCGGCAATGACCCGCAGAAGCCAGATCGACGTGCGGCCCCAGAGCTTGACCATCTCCATGAACACCCGGCGCGGCAGCAGAAGGCCCGGAATCAGCAGGATCAGCCACAGGATCAGGTTGGCATAGAAGGCGATGTTGAACAGCAGGGAGCGGAGGATCAGCATGGCGTCTTGAAAAGGAGAAGCGGGGCTCTTGCTCCGCTGCGCCCACCATAGAGGGTTTTCGCCAAGGGTCTAGCGCCAGACCGGCTCCGCGATCAGCTGCCGCTTGACAGGGGAGCCGCCGCTGATGAGGTGGGCCACCGAGGACCGCTCCGGGTCATCCTCGAGATGGGTGCGCACCCAGACGGCCAGGAACTTCAGGTATTCGGTGAAGACCACCCGGGCCACCGCCGGATTGTGCCACCAGTCGTGCGGATCGATGGTTGCCGCCACCGGGTAGGGGATCTTCTGCAGGTTCGGCAGGGCGTGGTCGAGCTCCACGAGGGTGCGCGGCATGTGGTAGTTCGAGGTGACGACGATGATGGTATCGAAGCCGTTGCTCTCCGCCCAGCGCCGGGTCTCGATGGCGTTGCCGATGGTGTTGCGGGCCCGGTAGTCGAGATCCACGCAGCAATCGAACAGGCGCCGCTGGCCCGGATTGAGCCGGGCGATCTGGTCCCGGCTGGTGTTCTCGTTGACGCCCGAGATCAGCAGCCGCTTGGCGTAGCCCTTGTCCAGAAGGTCGATGGCATCGCCGATGCGCTGGGCGCCGCCGGTCATGGCCACGATCCCGTCCGCCCGGGTTTCCGGCCGTTGCTCGGAGCGGTCGAGGCTGTAGACGAAGGCGAGAAAACCCAGGAAACCGATGATGGCGGCACATGTTGCCGCCCAGAAGCCCAGGCCAAAGACGCGGCGCGCCCATGACCGCCGGGTGGGAGCCTTAGGCGATTCCTGCATCGTCCAGCCCCAGCCAACGGCTTCCGTGGCGTCCGGTGCACCCCAACTCTGCGTTTGCGAGGTCATCCTGGACGAAGATAAGGGAGATTGCGGCAATGGAGAGGCAGCCCGCTTTTTCCTTGTTAACACTCACCATCAACCATTTTCGTTAAGAAAGCGTCTCACGGTGAGGCGCGACACGATCCCTGTGATCACCGCCACGAAGAGGGCGATCAGCACCACGACCGCATAGCCCCGCCAGCCGATGGTGAAGGCGCCGAACAGGGCCTCGATCTGGTCGCCCGTGGGGCTCGCCCGCCAGGAGCGGGTCACGAATCCCAGGAGGAGGGTCAGCACCATGGCGCCGCCCGCCCCGAAGGCAGCGCCGCGCAGCCCGAGCCGGAAGAAGCGGTGCTGGAACTCCTTGGCGATGAAGTCGTCGTTCGCCCCCACGAAATGGAGCACCTCCACCACCTCCCGGTTGCTCGCCATGGCGCCCCGGGTGGCGAAGATGACGGCGAGCCCCGCCGCGATCAGCACCAGGCTGACCAGGAACACGCCCACGCCGATGATGGTGTTGGCCATGGTGGAGAGCCGCGAGACCCAGAGGGCGTGATCGTCAAGCGTCGCCCCAGGCACATCCCGCTGCAGGGATTGCCGCAAGACGCTGAAATCCGGCTTCGCGTCTTCCCGGATCTTGATCACGATCAGGCGCGGCACCGGTAGGTCGTTGAAGTCGAGGCCGGTGCCGAGCCACGGCTCAAGCAGACGCTCGGATTCCTCCTTGGAAAAAGCCTGGGCGGTCTCCACCCCTGGCGCCTGACGGGCCAGCGCCACCGCGCGCTCCACGTCCTGGTCGATGGAGCGCTGGGCATTGGGCCGGATCTGGATCGTGACCTCCCGGGCAATCTCGGAGCGCCACTGGGCGGACGAGGCCGCCACGAGCTCGGCGCCACCGGCGCACAGGGCCGCCAGGAAGGTGAGGATCGCGATGACGGCGGCGAGCGCCTGGCCGCCCGCCGAATCCACCGGCACGAGCGGCGCGTTCCGGCTCAACGAGGCGGGCAGGGGGCGCTTCTGGCCGTCGGAGGCCGTGGAGGCCTTCCTCAGGCGAGGCTGAGAGTGGGCGCTCATCCGGCTCATTCGTCGATGTGCAGCTGGCCGTCGCCGAGCACAAGGCGGCGCACGTCGAGCTGATCCATGAGGCTGAAATCGTGGGTGGCGATGACCACCGAGGTTCCGAGCCGGTTGAGTTCGATGAACAGGCGCAGGAGGCGGCGGGCCAGCGACGGGTCCACGTTGCCGGTGGGCTCGTCGGCGAGCAGCAGGTCGGGGCGCACGATCAACGCGCGGGCAATCGCCGCGCG
>JAJFBI010000592.1 GCA_020697385.1 Microvirga sp.
AGGACCGGATTCTGAAGCGCGGACCGGGATAGCCCGTGCTGCATGGCATTGCGCGCCGAGCGGTTCCTGCCCGCGATCGAGCGTGGGCCGGTGCTGCATCCCGCGTTTCTTCGGTTGGCGGCGATCTGGCGCGCGGTTGTCAAGCCGCCCTCACCTGGGGCGCGCCTTGCGCAGGGACCTCCTCAAACTCGCCCTCCTCGATCGCCTCGGCTGCGGCGCGCAGCCGGGCGGCGACTGCGGCCCGGTGGCGGTCGATTTCGCGCAAGACCACATGCCGGCGCGCCTCCGCGTTGGCGATCATGCGATCGATGCGCTCGATGTCGTCGAGCTTCTTGGACAGCGTTTGCGCCGTGATGGCGTCGAGCGTCAGCCCACGTTCTTTGAGAAAGTTGTCGACCTGCGCACGTGCCGATTTTTCGCCGGCGTGCCACTGCTTTTCATCGAGCGCAAGCGTGCCGAGGCTGAGCTCGAGCGCGCCAAGGTTGCCGCCGAAGCTGCGACGCAGGCCAAGTCAGACTTCCTGGCCAATATGAGTCACGAAATCCGCACACCGATGAACGCCATCATTGGTATGTCCGATCTGCTGACCAGCAGCCGGCTCGATCCCCAGCAACGTGAGATGGCCGAGACGATCCATCTGAGTAGCCAGCATCTGCTGACGATCATTAATCAGATCCTCGACTTCTCAAAAATCGAATCCGGGATGCTCGAGCTCGAGCGGGCGCCGTTCGATCTCGCCGACTGCGTCCAGGAGGCGCTGCAGCTGGTAGCACCAAAAGCGGCGGGTACCGACGTCGAATTGACCTATGCGTTCGACGAAACGATGCCGAGGCTCGTGGTCGGCGATGCCGCACGCTTACGGCAGGTGCTCGTTAACCTTTTGGCCAACGCGCTCAAATTCACGCCGGCAGGCGAGATTGGCGTGACCGTCTCGGCTCGACGGCTCGAGGGCTCGCGGCGAGAGGTTCATTTCGCGGTGTACGACACTGGGATCGGAATACCGAAGGACCGGTTCGACCGTCTATTCAAGGTTTTCAGCCAAGTGGACGTCTCGACGACGCGCCGATATGGCGGGACAGGCTTGGGGCTCGCCATCAGCAAGCGATTGAGCGAACTCATGGGGGGGCGAATCTGGGCCGAGAGCGAGCCCGGGAAAGGCTCGACGTTCCACTTTATGATCTTCGCAGATGAGGTCGAGCCTTTAGAGCGTGCGGCCCGCGACGGCGAGCAACCGGAGCTCTCGGGCAAGCGTGTTTTGATCGTCGACGACAATGCCAGCAATCGTCTCCTGCTGAAGCTCCAGACCGAGCGATGGGGCATGCGCGCCCGGGATACAAACTCCCCCGCCGTGGCACTCCAATGGATCGTGCAGGGCGATCCCTTCGACGTCGCCCTTCTCCATTACCAGATGCCCGAGATGGATGGGATCGCGCTGGCCCGAGAAATTCGCACCGTGCGCGGCCCGCACGCGCCGGTGCTCATGCTCCTGTCCTCTACCGGCCAGTCGCTCGGGTCTGCTCACCCCGAGGCCGGCTTTGCCGCCAGGCTGTCGAAGCCCTTGCGGCTCTCGCATCTGCGCGATCGCCTGCTCGAGACGGTCGGAGACAAAGGCGCGGTTCCTGCCGCGGCGCGCGATATGGGCTTGCGGGTGCCGCTGCGCATGCTTCTCGCCGAGGATAATCCAATCAACCAAAAGGTCGCTCTTCGCCTTCTCGAAAGGCTCGGATACACGGCCGATGTCGTTGGCGATGGACGCCAGGCGCTGGCGCGGCTCGACCATGCCACCTGCTACGACGTCATCCTCATGGACGTCCAGATGCCGGAGATGGATGGTCTGGAGACAAGCCGGGCCATCTGCGCCGGCTGGGCTGCCAACGAGCGTCCGCGCATCATCGCGATGACCGCCGAGGCAATGCAAGGGGACCGCGACAAGTGTCTGGCAGCGGGCATGGATGACTACATCGTAAAGCCAGTGACGCTGGACCGACTCGCAGCGGCACTCGCAAAGTGCCGGCGTTTAGTGACCCCTATGGCACCCGAAGCTGCAGCCGCGACGTCAGTCAAAAAACAGAGCATCGCGGCCGTCACCGCACTCGACCGTGATGTGCTCGATCAGCTTTGCGAAGATCTCGGAGGGACGGCAGCACTGCAGGAGGTGATTAGGAGCTTCCTCGATCAGACCCCATCTGTTCTGTCGGCGTTGCGCGACGCAGCGACACGAGCCGACGTCCCGAGCATCCGGCGGGCCGCACATATGATCAAGGGTACAAGCTCAACCCTGGGCGCTCGTGAACTCGCGGACCGGTGTGCGGAGATCGAGGGCGTCGGCGAGATTGGCTGCATCGCCGATGCGGGGTCGCGCGTGATCGCCGTCGAGGCCTCGTACCGGACGATCGAAGCCGCCCTCAAGGCGGAGATCGAGAGGCTTCGGCCATAACAATATTGCCGGTTCGATAGGGCGCCTGATGAGCGCGCGCCGTTGCAGTTTCCTCGATAGGCGCGTCACGAGAGGCGCGTTGAGGAATCACCGAAAGCGATCCGTGCTTCAGGTCGATGGAAGTTGGGGGCAACGTTACGCGCGGTGAGCCCAGGCGAGTGCCTCTTCAGCGGATGCGGAAGCCACGAGCTCGGACTCCAACTGAGCCTGCAGAGCGGCGGATTTCGGGCGTTTCGGGCGAGGCACCATCGGCTTCATGGGTGGGGCGAGGCCTTCCGAGACGAAGAAAACGCTGAAAGCACCTTACGCGCTTTCGCGCCCGGAAGAGGCCTACCCAGGTGCAGTGTGGTGCAAGGGTTCGCCCACCGAAAGCCGGAGCTGCCGCAACATTCGCTGACCCTCGAGATGCTGCGCGTGATCACCGGCTCCGGGGCCGTCCTGATCAAGACCGACGAGGCCGGCATCCAGAGCGTGGGAGTGCGCGGGCTCGAGATCCCGACCGACGGCTGGGGCCAGCTCTGGGTGCATTTCGCTCCCCACGACAAGACGCGCTTCGTCTCGGCCAGGGA
>JAJFBI010000593.1 GCA_020697385.1 Microvirga sp.
CCGGGTCTCGGTTTTCAGTCGCGCCAGAATCGTCATGCAGTCCCGTCCAGGGGGCGGCCAAGTCGCCTCGCAGCGGCTCGCTCGGCCAGTCCGAGCCCGTCGTGGATCAGAACCGCCAGCAAGGCAACCACCAATCCGCCCTGAAGAATGAACGCCACATTGTTGGATTGAAGTCCCGCGATGATGACCTCGCCCAGCCCCTTGGCCGCCACGGTCGAACCGATGGTGGCAGTCCCGAGGCTGATGATGACCGAGAGGCGGATGCCGGCGAGGATCACCGGCAGGGCGAGCGGCAGCTCCACCTGCCACAGGCGCTGGCGGGCATTCATGCCCATGCCCTTGGCGGCCTCGAGCGTCCGGGGCGACACCTCCGACAAACCGGCCAGCGTGTTCTCGAAGATAGGCAGGAGACCGTAGAGAAAGAGCGCGATGAAGGTGGGTTTTTCCCCGAAGCCCACGAGCGGCACGGCGATGGCCAAGACCGCGATGGGCGGGAAGGTCTGGCCGATATTCACGAGGCTGCGGGAGAGCGGAAGGAACTCACGGCCCTTGGGCCGCGTGACGAAGATGCCGAGCGCGACCGCCAGGACCGTGCTGGCGAGCGTCGCCAGCGCCACGATGCGCAGATGCGACAGGGTGAGAGCGAGCAGGCTGCCTTGGTTGTAGATCGCCGGGGCGTTGTTGGCAGTCAGCGGCGCGAACACGAAGGCGAAGAGCTGCGGCGCCGTCACAAAGGCGACGAGCAGAACCAGCGCAGCAACACGCAGGATCATGGCGCGCGCGCTCATGCGAGAGGCCGTCCACGCTTGAGGATATTCTCGACGCTGATGCGCCCCATGGGCGCGCCCGACGCATCGCTCACGGGAAGCACGGGCCTGCCGCGCCAGATCAGCTGCGCCAGCGCATCGCGCAAGGTTGCCGAGACAATAATCGGTTCCCCGTCCGCATGGCCGGGCTCCATCGCATCCTGCACTGTCATGAGGGACAGGAGGCGGAAAGGCCGCTCCGCCGTTCCCACGAGCTGCTCGACGAAGGCTTCCGCCGGATGGGTCAGCAGATCGGCAGGTTTTGCGTATTGCAGGAGGCGCGCCTGATCCATCACGGCGATCCGATCGCCCAGATGGAAGGCCTCGTTCATGTCGTGGGTGACGAGCACGATGGTGGTGCCGAGCCGTCGCTGGATCGCTAGAAGATCGTCCTGCGCCTTGCCGCGAATGACGGGATCGAGCGAGCCGAACGGCTCGTCCATCAAGAGAAGCGCAGGCTTTGCGGCGAGCGCCCGGGCGACACCCACGCGCTGCTGCTGTCCGCCGGACAATTGATGCGGAAACTTTTGGGCAAACTCGCCCGGATCGAGCTGAAACAGGTCGAGCAATTCCTCGACGCGGGCCGCGATGCGCTTTTTGTCCCAGCCGAGAAGGCGCGGCACCGTACTGATGTTCTCGGCGACGGTACGGTGCGGGAACAAGCCATAGCCTTGGATGACATAGCCGATGCGATGCCGGAGCTCGTCTTCCGGGATGGTTGTCGTGTCCTGCCCGTCGATGAGAACGCGACCTGCATCGGGAGCGACGAGCCGGTTGATCATGCGCAGCAGGGTCGACTTGCCGGCGCCCGAGGTGCCGACGACGACCGCGATCTCACCCTCGCCAATTGTGAAGGACACGTCGTCGACGACGATATTATCGCCATAGCGCTTGCTGAGATGCTCGATCTCGATCATGCCGCGCCTCGTCGTGTCAGGTCGATGACCGCATCGAGGATGATGGCTGCGGCAAAGGACAGGGCCACCGTTGGGATGGCCCCGAGCAGCACCAGGTCGATGGCCGTCTGGCCGATGCCCTGGAACACGAAGGTGCCGAAGCCCCCTCCCCCGATCAGCGCGGCGATCGTGGCAAGCCCCAGGTTCTGGACCAGCACGATGCGGATGCCGGCCAGGATGACGGGAAATGCCAGCGGCAGCTCGATCTGCACGAGGCGCTGACGCGGCGACAGGCCCATGCCGCGCGCGGCCTCGATCACGTCGGCCGGCACTTGGCTCAGTCCTGCCATCGTGTTGGCCACCACCGGCAGCAGGGAATAGAGAAAAAGCGCGATGAAGGCGGGCGCCGCGCCGATGCCTCGGATGCCCAGCGCTGCGGCGAGCGGCACGTTTGCAGCGAGGTAACCGAGCGGCGCGATCAGAATGCCGAAAAGCGCGATGCTCGGGATTGTCTGCACGATGCCGAGCCCCTGCAGGATCGCGTTGCGCAAGGCGGGAACACGATGGCTTGCCAGGCCAAGCGGCAATCCGACGAGACAGGCGGCCAGCATCGACCCGAGGGCGAGCCATAGATGCTGGCGCGCCTCGCGCCAGAAGCTCTCCGCCCGGTTCGCGTATTCCTTCATCAGGGAGAGATCGTTCCAGGCTCCCGACAGGAGCAGAAGCGCCAGCGCGCCTGCCGCGATGCTCAAGGCCGCAAGCCTCCCCCAAGGCCCCAGACGCAGGCGCGTCAGCGCGTCGGCGGCCAGGAGCGCGAAGGCGAGAGCGAGAAGCCAGAAGCCGAGGGCAGGTGACACGCGGGCGAAGGTGTTGCCCGCCGGCGTGACGAAACCGGCGGAGGATCCGACCGCGGGAAAGATCACGCACAATCCGAGAGAGGCGGCAGCCAGCCGCACGAGCGGCCTGTGTGCCAGCGCCGCACAGAGCGCAACGCCGAGCACCACGACGATGATGATCAGGGCACCTGCCGGCGGCAACGCATCGACGAGCAGGCGCCCCTCGCCCGAGACGATCCGGTTGGCCCGGTAGGTGACGAAGGGGCTTGCAAACAGCGCAAGAGTAATGAGACCGGCGATCACGCTCCCGAGCCGGTCCAGATGCAAGGTGGGGCGCAAGGTAGGCATGCCGGGCGCAGTGGTTCGGGAGGAGATCGTGTTCACAAAGCGTCCGGCCTTCGTCGCGTAGCTCGTTACTTCAATCGAGCCGTCAGATCACTTCAAGAAACCCTTGGACT
>JAJFBI010000594.1 GCA_020697385.1 Microvirga sp.
CCTAGCTGCGATGGTGCCGCGAGGCAGGCTACTCGAGCTAGCCGGCGGGCACGCAAGCCACATCGAGAATATCGACCGCTTCCTCGAGGAGCTGGAAACTCATATCGCGGTAAGTAAGATGAGATGAGCCCGGCGACGGTCGATGCGTACACCATCCGATTCCACGAGCTTCACCACAACCTGCGCGAGCATTATAGGCACGACAGGCGTGGAGCCCAAATACGCACAGGACCGCTTGGGTCACGTAGACATCTCCGTGACGCTGAATACCTACACCCACGTCCTGCCAGACAAGTGGGCAGAGGTGGCTAAGAAAATAGAGGAGGCAATTGTCTAGCCGGTTGGCATCAGGTTGGCATCAAAAGGGCCGGGTGAGTGCCGGGCCCTTCCTCTACTGCGAATGTTTTACCTGCAAATCGCTATATTATTAGAAAGCCGACGAGCGGACTCGAACCGCTTACCCCTGCTCCAGCTACGAGTCTGCTTGCGCACGTTCTAACCCGTACCAGTACGTCTGGGAATTGGCTTGTTTAGGGGATTTTCGACGATCTGGCAGTCTGACTTTGTCGATTGTGTACCAGTGCGTATCAGCCTAGTTGCAGTACTGGTTGCAGTATGTCTCCGCCTGTAGAATGTCTGAACGCCTCGCTCCTTCTCTACGTTTAGAGACAAGTGTGGGAAAAATCGAGGCCAATTCTCGGCCTCTCCGGTTTTGTCGATTCCTCGAAGTAGCTAACGAGCCGCTTTGTCGGGCTCTGGCAGGCGGCCCATTGTAGCGCGCAAACCAAAGTCGCCGGGTAGATTCGAGGTGAAGCGCCGAACGCCCAGGGTCTTTCGGGCATCAACGATCACCTCGCCCCCAGCTAGGTGTGGGAAGATCGCACGAGCAGCGTAGATCGGATCCTCTCCCTTAAGATGTACAAGGCCTTTGCGCCCTCTGGCCTTCTCCTCTCTCATGGCGTAGAGACTCATCTCTCCAGCGCCGGCGCAGCAGATCGCCATCCGATGCCAGTCGAAGACGAGCGCTTCGCCTTCTCGCAACAACTGTCGCGCCTGCGGGGTCAGGCGCACGTCGAAAATGTCGAAACCATAGCGGTTCATGTAATGAGTCTACCAAAACCGCCTAATGCTAAACTCACTCTCTACGCATTCGGGTGAATAACTCTCGTGGTCCCTAGAAATTGCCCTCCTCGAACTCGAGTGCGCCATCGTGCCCGTTGGGCAGCCTCGCGCCGGCGTAGGAGTGGGCGAGGGGCTCACCCAGGCAGGAGCACGCGGGTAGCGCGTCTTGGCCGACGTTGCACATCACGACCCCGCAGCCGAGCACCCCAGGGTCAAAGCCCACCTCCGTGTGGTCCTTGGAGCGCAAGGACACCTCCCGGTACCAAGCGCCTACCGAGCCACGTTCGCGCAAGGCCTCTCGCTCAGGAGCGATTCGACCTTCTCGAACGTTTCGTGGGTCGGGTTCGCGCTCCGACCCGTTCCGGGCCACCCCACCAGCCGCCGCCCGAGTAACCCACGACCCAGGTGCCGACCGCAAATCTCCGCCGCTGCGGATCGTCAAATATGCTGAAGGTCGGCGACAGCGCCGAGGGAGCAAGCGTGGCTCCTGCGATGCCCGGCGCCGAACAGGGGCGGGCGTAGCCGACCGATCCGGTTAGATCCATCGAGTAAGGGTAGGCCAGGAACGGCGATCACGCCGAAGCCGATCCGCCCCTCGCACCGGCCCTGGGCGGCGCCGCGACCGCCTCCGACTCGGTCGCTACCTCACCCCGAGCCCGCGCGCTCGATCTCCGGGAGCCCTCGAAGCTCGCATCCCTCGAGGTGGTCGTTGACCATTCCAGCCGCCTGCATCAGCGCGTAGGCTGTGGTGGGTCCGACGAAGCGGAAGCCGCGCCGCTTCAGCTCCTTTGCCATCGCCTTCGATTCCGGCGTGCTCGCGGGCACCTCGTGGCCGCTCGCGGGCGGCGCGGCGCCGTCGCGCTCCGGCGCGAAGGCCCACAAGAGCGCATCGAGGGTCTCTCCTCGCTCGTGCAAGGCCTGCGTTGCGACGGCGTTCGCGATCACGGCCTCGATCTTGCCGCGGTGGCGCACGATTCGGGAGTCCGCGAGGAGCCGCTCGACGTCGCGCTCCCCAAAGGTGGCGATTCTCTGGATGTCCCAATCCTCGAAGGCGCGCCGGAAGCCCTCGCGCTTGCGCAGGATCGTAAGCCAGGAAAGTCCCGACTGAAATGACTCGAGGACGAGCATCCCGAAGAGCTCACGGTCGCCGTGCATGGGGCGGCCCCAGACTCCGTCGTGGTATTCGATATACTCCGGCGCGCCGAGACACCACCAGCAGCGCAAGCGCCCGTCGGGCCCGGCCTCGACTCCCATCGAACTCGCCGCCATCAGCCCCCCGCGCCCTCGCCGCGATGGTGGGCCAGGCCCTCCTGAAGGAAGCCGTGGATCTCGCCGGCCTCCGGGACCTCGGCGAACAACTCGGTGGCGGCGTCCTCGGCCCCCCGCGATTCCCATCGCAGCACATCCAGGTAGGTCCCGTCATCGAGGCGGATGAGGCGAATATCGAGTAGTCCAGGTAGCTTCTCCCGGACCCCGGCCTCCAGCGCGGCCCGGCGGCTCAGCATTCCCTCCTCGGCGCCGTCGCGCACCCTCGCGTGGACGACCCCGCAGAACTCAGGCATTTCGGCTCCCTAACGCATTAGTCGTCAATAACCATTAGTGATTCACTACCACGTGCTAACCCGGTTTGCAACGAAAGGCGTTAGATGACCCACGAGGCCCTTCCCTGACTCGGCTTCCCGCCGGCGGGTCAACGCGATCTGTGCCTCGGTGTCCCTCAGGGCCGTGCTGACGCCCGAGGGCCGGGCGGTCGAGGAGCCCGACGCGCGACCCCTACGCCCTGTTCGAGTCGACGGTCTCGCGCTCGGCAGTTGAACTCGCCGATCGCGACGAGGATCGGCTCTCCGTCTGCGGGGCTCCGAGCTGCGGAATGTCACCCACGGCAGGTCTGGTGCTCGAAGGCCTGCGGCAACCGGGCGCGGGTCGCCCGGCATGCCGCCCGGCGGCGGAGGCCGAACGATGCACGGGAGCGCTGAGGCGATTCACTCGAGGCCGACCGGCGGCGTGGCCCAGAGCCACGGGGAACCCGATCGAGTCGCAGCGACGATCGAGGTCGTCCGCGTCACTCGGCCGGAGCCCCTCGAGGGGCGTCGCGCCAATCGCGCGGACCGGGCCCACCTTCGATCTCTGCACACCACGGGCCAAGCCGATCGCCAACCTCACGGCAAGCCTTGCCGGGTTCGGGCATGATGTGCTGAGGGAGCGCGTGCGCTCCGGGGCGGCTGCCAGGGCCCGCGGGCGCCGGAGGTGATCCGTCCCTCCGAGGTGGACGAACCGGTAACCTTGGAGAAGGTATGTGTGGATCCGAAGCTTCAGTGGTCGCAAGCGAAGAACGTCTGGCAAAACGCTGGGGCCCGATCCATGCTCTACACGATGGTAGGTCTGGGGCGTCGTATGCATAACTTGCTACGACGCCGGAGTGCCCGATGACCGGCGAGAATCATATGGCATTCCGGGATCGGCGACCGAACCGCCATAGCGAGCTTTCCTCAAGCGATGCTACCCTTGCGGCAACTCTAGCTCCACCAACGTCCATTCCTCAAACAGCCGCGGTCTTCCGAGACCCATCCGGGCGTACACAACAGCCGGAACCGAGATGTCCGCAAGGAACAGGCGACCGACGACCGGCCGCGCCTCCGCAGTTAGGAGCCCTCGCTTCGGCAATGCCAAGGTGAGGGTCGCCGTAGCCTGGATGCACGGATCGGCTGGGCGCCCCGTAGTGGTGTCGAGGCCGCTCGGAGTATCGAGGGAGAAGGTGGGCACGTCGGTCCGGTTGGCTCGCTCGATGAACTCAGCGCTCCGGCCCTTGGGATCGTCGGAGAGACCGTAGCCAATGAGGGCGTCGACGATGAGACCGGTTCTAACGGGCGGTTTCTCAAGGAATGACACCCCCATACGACGGAGGATCCTCATCTGATGGGCCGGAATCCCAGCGATCTCGTTCGGGGGCCGGTCGAGAACGACGCTCACCGATGCTCCCCAGTTGGCGAGATGCCTGGCGCACACAAGTCCGCCGCCCCCATTGTTCCCGCCTCCGGCGAGCACGGTAACCGGTACATCCCGAAGCTGCGAAAAACGCGAGCGCGCCAGTTCGGCTAGGTGGAGACCGGCGTTCTCCATCATCTGGACAAGCTCGATGCCCAAATCCTCAATCATCACCCGATCGACCTGGCGCATCTCGTCCGCCGTGAGGGCCGGGAGGTCTCTCGCCGGGACTACCGGCCAGACCCACGTCACCGGAAGAAGCCCTTGTCCGAAATGAGGTCGTCCGTGGTGTCGGCGACTCCGAAGCCCGCGCCTTTGAGCTTACGCCAGCTGTAAGGCATGATCGCTCATCCTTTGATTTCCTGCACTTTTTTGATGTCCTGCACCTATTTGATCATTTCACAATAACAAGTGAGGTGACTCATGGCACCGAGATCTAAAGTACTCTAGTGGAGGACTGGATGCGCATGGTATCCGACCGGATATTGGTTGGTCCTAGCCGCCCTTCGCCTTGAGGGTCTCCTCGATCGCCGCGTTGTACTCGCTCACCAGCCTTTGGTAGTCGTTGACCCTCTTTGCGATGCTTTCGCCCTGGAGGCCCTCATCTACGAGTTTCTTGTTCATCGAAACCGTAGCGAAGTACACT
>JAJFBI010000595.1 GCA_020697385.1 Microvirga sp.
GAGGGCATGTTCTGCCATCGCCCAAATTAGTGTTAGTCGTCCGATCGCCAACTCAAGCTTTTCGCGTGGTATCGGCATCGCTCTGGACCCTCCAAAAACAACC
The DNA here is from genome assembly GCA_020697385.1 of Microvirga sp. Classification (GTDB taxonomy): domain Bacteria; phylum Pseudomonadota; class Alphaproteobacteria; order Rhizobiales; family Beijerinckiaceae; genus Microvirga. The sequence continues at coordinate 104 of JAJFBI010000595.1, forward strand.
TGAGCCACGCGAGCCGGGGGAAAGCAAGCCTCCTCAGGTCCTTTGGCACCGTTTGAAAAATGGCCGAAAACTGCGAGGGGTCGAACTCGAAAGTCGTGGCTCGGCGCATACCCCCCCCGGGGGCGGTTGTGGCTCGCACGGGCCCAGGCGCTGTCCCCTCACGGACGCACGCCGCTGTCCACAAAAGTTTACCTTTAACGGAATTCAGGCCCAACCGCCGATAAACGTTTGAATCGTGCGTCCGATATTAACCACCGACCCAAATCGCTGCCTTGTGCCGCCTTGCGCACTCCTGCGCGACCCGCAGGTTCCGCGACGCGCCTTCTGGATCTCCTCTGGCCGATAGCAGCATAGCTCTCGAGAGGGCCAAGGGTGGCTCGAATTGGGCTTCGCCGAAATGCGCCACCCTTTCGTCGTGCCGGTCGAGCAGGACGGTCGCATCGTCGAGCCGTCCCACCGCGACATAGGCATCCGATAGCAGCGTTGCGAAGAATGCCTGCCAGTTCTCGAAGCCGGTCATCGCCCAGAGCCCAGCGCCCTCCTCCATCTGCCGGATTCCGGCTTCGGCCTGGCCGCGCCGGACTTTTACCCAGCCCTGGCAGACAAGCGACATGGCGGCGAATTCGGGAAAGCCCTGCCGCCCGGCAAATTCGAGACTTTCCTCGCTGTAGCGCGCGGCTGTTGGCACATCGCCCCGCAATATTGCGGTGACGAAAATCGCGAGTAGCCCGAACCCGTAGGCATGCGGACGCTTGACCAGCTTCGCTATTTCCAGGGCGGACCGGGCAAGACGCGCACCCGCTTCCGTTTCGCCCGTCACTGTATGTGTCAGACCGAGATAGAATCTGCCAAAGACCCCGAACTCCTTCAGGAAGCGCGTGTAGAACTCGCGATGGAGTCCCGGATCGTAGCGCTCTACCGTGGCGCTCAGATGCGTCAGAGCCGCAGCATTGTCGCCGCGATGCCAGGCCACCAGACCGCGCATGGTGTGGGCAGCGAGGAAGGCGCCGTCCGACGGTTCCGCCTCCAGGATGTCGAATATCTCGTCGGTCGTTGCATCGGCATCGGCGAGCCTCCCGCAAGCCCAGGCGTGCAGCGCGGTGTTGTAGATAACGGGAACCAGATTGTCCGGGTTGTCCTGGCCACGCAACAGCGTCAGCGCTCGCGCCTGCACGGCACCGAAAGCCGGGCTACCCGGACCTCGGGTCACCATGAGCGTCGGGCCCTCGATGGCGCGCAACCCAAGCTCGACCTTGTCGCGCTCAGCCCCCTGGGGCAGCGATTCGATCGCAGCGAGGCCTTGCGTGATATGCGCGAGCGCTTCGGCGGCACTGCCCTCGCCGGCGGCAGCCATTGCCGCCGCAAGCCGCCACTGGGCAGATTCGGCGTTTCGGCCGGCCTCCAGCAGATGCTTCGCCAGCACCTCGGACGCCAGGCGGCGGCCGTCTTCCTCGGAGAGCATGGCGTCGGCCACGGTCCCGTGCAGACGTCTGCGCTCGGTGGTGCTCAGCGACGCATAGACGGCATCCTGCACCAGGGCGTGCTTGAAGCTGGCGGCGCGACGGCTGCCTATGCCCGCGTCGCGATGCGCGATGTCCGCCGTCTGCAGGGCATCGAGGGCCTTCTCGAAACTGTCCTTGCCGAGTTGCGACAGGTTCCTGACCAGTCGCAAGTCGAATACGCGGCCCACGGCCGCGCCTATGCGGGCCACCTTCTGCGCGTGCGGGTTGAGCCGGTCCAGCTTGTTCTGCACAAGCCCGCCCAGCGTCAATGGGATGCTTCTTAGCTCCGTCGCTCCCGCTTCCTGGCGCGCGCCAAGACTTTCCGCGAGCATCAGGGCGTATTCCTCGAGGAAGAGGGGAACGCCGTCCGATTTTTCGACGATGGCCTGTAGCGCCTTGCCGTCCAGACCGGCGGTTCGGCCCGCAGCCTTTGCCAGTTCCACCGCTTCTGCGTCGCGTAGGCGGTCCAGCCGCACGACTTGGCCAAGCGTGTGAAGCCGGTCGGCGAATGGTCCCTCCGGCCTGGTGGTCGCGAGCACGACGGCAGCATGTTCGGGCGCATCCCTGACAAGCTTTTCCAGGAACTCGGCCGACGTGGGGTCTATCCAATGCACGTCCTCGAAGACCAGGAAAAGCGGGCGGCCCGGCATCGCCGTGCTGAACACCTTTCGCGACAGGATCTGGAAGGCCATGCGGCGCTTGAGCAGGATGCCGATGTCGGCATTGGCTTCCTGCCCTGGGCCACTTGACGCCACCACATCCATCAGGACCGCAGTCTGTTCCTCGTTCGCCTGCCAGGCCGACTGAAACAGCCTGCGAAGCTTGTCGCGGCGCGTTTCCGGCGTATCGTCGACGTTCACGCCGGAGACCCAGTCGAGGTAGTCCTTCACCGGGTGAAGCGAGGAGAACTGGTGTATGGGCGAACATTGCAGCGATAGGTATCGGACGCTCTCCTGCGCTTCGCCGCGTCGCAGGGCATCGACGAGCCTCGACTTGCCGATGCCGGGCTCGCCGACCAGAACGGCCGCGGCGCCACCACCCCCCTCCGACGCCCGCGCCATCATTTTGCGCAGCAGCTTCAGCTCTTCGGCGCGCCCGACCAGCGGCGTGCGTCGCTCACCACGCAGCGCTTCGAAGCGGCTGAGCCCTTTGCGCCGTCGCGGCCTGATGCGGTAGACGGCTTCCGGCCGCTCGAAGCCCTTCAGCATTTGTTGCCCGAGATCTTCGAATTCGAAGGCCTTTCCGACCAGCTTTCGCGTGGCGCCGCATACGCTCGCAGTGTTCTCCAACGCGAGCGCCTGCAGCCGCGCCGCCTTGTTCAGGCAGGCGCCGACCACGTTCTCGCCGTAGTGATCGCCCGGCTTCTGGTGGATGATGACTCGACCGGTG
>JAJFBI010000596.1 GCA_020697385.1 Microvirga sp.
GATGACCGAGAGCACCTTCTCGATCCTGTTCTTCATGAACCTGCTGCAGCTACCCATGAACCTTGCAGGTGTGAGCCGAGCCTTCTGGTTTCAGATCGAGACAGCTCACATCGTGCCCTTGATCGGCATCTCCCTCGGCGGCCTGCTCGCCCATTACTGCCTGACCAATGCCTATCGTCAGGGCGATGCCACGATGGTCGTGCCCCTGGATTTCATGCGCATCCCGCTGATCGCCTTCGTCGGCTGGCAGTTCTATGGTGAGCCGCTCGACCCCTATGTCTTTCTCGGCAGCTTCTGCATCATCGTGGGTCTCCTTTATTCCCTTCACCGCGAGGCACGCTCCGCATGACCTGGTCGCCGCAACAGGATGCCGCCCTGAAAGCCGTCGCCGAGTGGCTGCGCCGCGGCGACCGCCCCGTGTTCCGGTTGTTCGGCTATGCCGGCACCGGCAAGACGACGCTTGCCAAGCACATTGCCGAGCACGTGGATGGCGACGTGGCCTTCGGCGCCTATACGGGCAAGGCAGCGCTCGTGCTGCGCATGAAGGGCTGCGTGGATGCCTCCACGATTCATTCCATGATCTACAAGTCGCGGGAGTCGGATGAGAACGGTCCGCAATTCGTGCTCAACCGCCAGAGCCCGGCTTCCAAGGCCGACCTCATTATCATCGACGAATGCTCCATGGTGGACGAGGAACTGGGACGCGATCTCCTGTCCTTCGGTCAGCCCGTTCTCGTGCTCGGCGATCCGGCGCAGCTGCCGCCGGTCAAGGGTGGCGGCTTCTTCACGGAGGGGGAGCCCGACGTGATGCTCACGGAAGTGCATCGTCAGGCCAAGGACAACCCGATCATTCATCTGTCCATGCAGGTCCGGGAGGGCGGGCGTCTCGAGGCCGGCACCTATGGTGAGAGCCGGATCATCCGCCGGCGCGAGATCGATGCCGCCGCCGTCATGGAGGCCGATCAGGTGCTGGTCGGTCTCAACAAGACGCGGCGCCTCTACAACACGCGGCTGCGCGAATTGAACGGCTACCGCGATCCCATGCCGGCGGCGGGCGAGAAGCTCGTCTGCCTGCGCAACGACAAGACCAAGGGCCTGCTCAACGGCGGCACTTGGAGCATCCAGGCCCTGCGCGGCATCCGCAACGATTTCATCCGCATGGACGTGCTGCCCGATGACGATGCCCGCCGCCGATCCGTGGAGGTGGCCGTGCACAAGGCTTTCTTCGAGGGCACCGAGGAGGAGGTGCCGTTCGTGCTGCGCAAGGAGTCGGACGAGTTCACCTATGGCTACGCGCTGACCGTGCACAAGGCTCAAGGGTCGCAATGGGACGATCTCGTGCTCTTCGACGAGTCCTTCGCCTTCCGCGAGCATCGCAGCCGCTGGCTCTACACCGCCCTGACCCGGGCTGCCGAGAAGGTCACCGTCGTCATCTAAGACTGGCGAGACACCGGCAGTGCAGCCCATTCGGGAACCCGATCAAGCTTGAGCGCTTATGCCTGGAGCTGGACAGTAAGCGACAGGAGTGCCGGCATGCTCAAATGGGCTCTGATCTTTCTCGTTGTTTCCCTCGTGGCCGGTGCTCTGGGCTTCACGGGGATTGCCTCTGGAGCACGCAGCATCGCCAAGGTCCTGTTCGGCATCTTCCTGCTGATCTTCGTGATCTTCATCCTGCTGGCCTGGGGAGCGGGCGAGCTGATCTTCTAGACCAGCCGCCACCAACCATGCATGCGCCGGGTGCATGAAGTCCCTGCTCCTGAAGCTCTGCCTTCTTTTCCGAGGCTCGCTATAGGGGCTGTTCAACTTTTTACGTTTCAGCGCGTTTGAGGGAAACTTTCTGTCTCGGGCGCGCCTTGAAGCGTAAACGAACGAAAGGGACGCCCATGAAACGTCGTGCATTCCTCCAAGCCGCAACGATCGGCGCAGCATCGACCGCCGTTGCCGCTCCGGCCATCGCCCAGTCGAACCCGGAGGTTCGCTGGCGGTTGACTTCGGCCTTCCCGAAGTCCCTCGATACGCTGTTCGGCGGCGGCGAGACACTCGCCAAGCTCGTCTCCGAGGCGACGGACGGCAAGTTCCAGATCCAGCCCTTCGCACCCGGCGAGATCGTCGGCGCGCCTCAGGCGCTCGACGCCATCGCGGGCGGCACGGTGGAGATGGGCCACACCTGCTCCTACTATTATGTCGGCAAGGACCCGACCTTCGCCATCGGCACGACCTTGCCCTTCGGCCTTAACTCGCGCCAGACCAATGCGTGGCTCTACCATGGCGGCGGCAACGACCTCCTGAACGAGTTCTATGCCAAGCACAACGTCTACGCCCTGCCGGCCGGCAACACCGGCGTGCAGATGGGCGGCTGGTTCCGCAAGGAGATCAAGACCGTACAGGACCTGCAGGGCCTGAAGATGCGCATCGCCGGTCTCGCGGGCCAGATCATGGGTAAGCTCGGCGTCGTGCCGCAGCAGATCGCCGGCGGCGACCTCTATCCGTCGCTCGAGCGCGGCACCATCGACGCGGCCGAGTGGGTGGCTCCTTACGACGATGAGAAGCTCGGCCTCAACAAGGTGGCGCCGTACTACTACTACCCGGGTTTCTGGGAGGGCGGTCCCGCGATCCATTTCTACATCAACCTGCAGAAGTGGAACGAGCTGCCGAAGACCTATCAGGCCGCTCTTCGATCGGCAGCCGGCTATGTCAACGTGGATACGCAGGCCAAATACGACGCCAAGAACCCGGCAGCCCTGCGCAGCCTCATCGGCGCTGGAGCGCAGCTGCGTCCGTTCTCGCAGGAGATCATGGATGCGGCCTACAAGGCGGCCAATGAGGTCTATGACGAGACCTCAGCCAAGAACGCCGACTTCAAGAAGCTCTATGACAGCTACAAGGCTTTCCGTGGCGAGGAATATCTCTGGTTCCAGGTGGCGGAATATGCCTTCGACACCTTCATGATCCGGGCCCGCGCCCGCGGCTGACGATGATCAGAAAAAGGCGGGC
>JAJFBI010000597.1 GCA_020697385.1 Microvirga sp.
AGGGCCACTCAGGCTCCAGAAGGTGCGATGCCCCACGCCTGGTCCATGAGAGCGGCCACGGCCACCGAGGCAGGATCTGCCGTCTTTCGAAGTTCAGCCACCACCGCTTCGTGATCGCCCATGCCTTTGTGCTGGCCGAGTTTCCAATTCCCCTCAAGGCTTTCAACCTCGATAGTAATGCCGACGATGGCATTCATCAACGCAGTGAGGCGTTGCTGCTCGACTGCCTGGGAATTCCAGGGCTCTTTCGGAAACCAAGCCTCGAACTTTGCCGATAGCCGGTCGAGATGAGCTGGCAGCCAGTTTGGATCCAGTATCTTGGCATGCCCCGTTGCATGAACGGCAACGTAGTTCCAGGTCGGCACCTGATTGGGCGAGCTGTACCAATCTGGCGACACATAGGCATCAGGCCCCGTGCAGGTCAGGAGAACCTGCGGATGAGAGGCGATGCGTTCGTGAATGGGATTGGAACGGGCGACATGCAACTCGATCAGCCCGCCCTTCTCGTTGGATTGAAAGAGAAACGGCACATGGATGGCCATCGGGGCGCCGGGGCCTTGCGCGACGAGCGTCCCGAATCCGCGTTCCGCCAGGAAGGCTTCGCTTGTCTTAAGATCGGCTTTGAAAGCAGGATGAACATACATTGGAACCTCCGATATGAGAAAGCTGGAGGCTCAGACCGCCATGGCTGACCGCTCCAGCGGCCAGTTGCGGCAGTCGACGAAGGCAATGCCTCAGACGCGCGTCACCGAACCGGCCTTGCAGAAGGCGCGGCGTCGCGAAGAGCGCTGACGGGTCATAACCATGACAGGCGCTGTAATATTACAGCCGAGCTGCGTCAACAGTTTTCAGCGCTTGTCGGCGGCGACGGCCATGGCCCAGTAGACCTTGTACTTGGAATTCGGCGCATAGGCTGTGGCGATGCCTATCCGGATTGCTTGAGAGTCGAGCAGCACCCGGTTGTGCGGCGGGCTCTCGCGCCAGCCGGAAAAGGCCTCGGCCAGGGTGTGATAGCCGGCGGAGAGGTTTGCGGGAGCGCCAGGGGGCGCAGGCCGTTGTTGCCACGATAGGCGCTGATCATGTCTCGCGCCATGGCGGCATCCACCTCCGCTCCGGCCTTGGCCATGGAGACGTAGAAGGTCGGAGTCTGGCCCCGCGTGACGGGCTTCTCGCTCTGGCAGGCGACCACGGCGAGGGCGGACAGGCTGATGAGGATGAGACGCTTCATGCGGGCGTCTTATCCTTGAGAAGGGTTAAGGTTTCATCCTCCTCGTCCGATTTCGGAGTTTTCGGCTCTTCCTCAGGCTCGGGAGCCGGTGCAGGCGCCGGAGCCCCGATGCCCGCTTTGCGCAGCCCGCGGAAGATCTCGAAATACAGCTCGCTTGACACGCGCCCGGCCGCGTCGATGTCGTCGACGAAGCAGACGAGGTCGAAATCGATGGTGTTCTCCGTCACCTTCTTGAACAGCACGCGCGGATTGGGCTCGCTCATCACCTCCCGGTGCGCGAGGGCTGCCTTGCGCATGATCTCCGCTACCTGGTCCGGATCGGACGAGGCGCGGGGAACGGGAACGCTCACGAGAACCCGCCCGACCCGGTCGTTGCGCACGCGGTTGCGCACCACGCCCGAGATCAGATTCGAGTTCGGTACGATCAGCATGGCGCGGTCGCCGGTCTGGATCTCGGTCGAGCGCACATTAATCCGGCGCACATAGCCCTCCGCATCCCCCACCACCACGAGGTCGCCCACGCGGATCGGACGTTCCCAGAGCAGGATGAGACCGGAGATGAAGTTGTTGACGATGGATTGCAGGCCGAAACCGATACCCACCGACAGCGCGCCGGCCACGATGGTGAGTCGCTCCAGGCTCAAGCCCAGATAGGTGAAGGCCACCACGCCCGCGGTGATGATGCCCACATAGCCCGCCGCCGTGCGGATCGAGTTGCGCAGGCCCGCATCGAGATCGGTCGCCGGCAGGAACGTGTTGTCGAGCCAGCGCTGAACGATGCGCGTGATGGTGAAGCCGCCCGCGAAGAGCGCCGCCGCAATCAGGATCGACGACAGGGAGATGGTGACGTCGCCGACATTGAAGCCGAAGAAGAGCGCCCGCAGCGAGCCCGTCACATCGGTCGATTCGATGCCCCAGGGCAGCAGCACCAGCAGGATCGCGATGATGATCAGCGCAAGGCGCGCGACGCCGCTCGCCAGAATGCCGATCTGCTCCACGGAGCGCCGGCGCAGGCCCGTATTGGCCTGAAGCGTCGTGGCGATCCGGCTCTGCCCACGCAGGGACCCGCCGATGAACTCGTCCGCGAAGGCGATGCCCAGCACCAGCAGGGCGATGATGATGGAGATGCCCACCGCCTGATCGACCAGGAACGAGGCCAGGGCGATGTAGCCGCCCACCACGCTGCCAATGATCAATGCGACGATGAACCAACCGAGGCTGCGCAGAGGTCCACCGATGTCGACCTCCGGAGCAACGTAAGGCCCGAGGCAGGCCTCGTCCTGGGACTCGCGGGCTGCGAAGCGCCGCAGCAGTTCGGCGAAGATGAGCGCCGCTGCAAGCGCAAACACCGCCCGGGTGATCACCGTGATTGGCAGGGCGGCCGCGATGGCCTTGTTGAAGGCTTCTATCACCTTGCCGACGACCATGACGGTTGTGAGGGTGACGGAGAAGCTCATGATCCGATCGGCGGAGGCATCCCGCACCGGGATCAGCCGCCAGGAGGCATGGTCCGGCGCCAGAATGGCGTCGATCAGGGCGCGGACGAAGGCGATGAAGGCAAGGCCGCCGAGCAGAGCCTTGACAACCTGCTCCAGACGGCTCGGCACCACATCGACGGCGTCGAACACCACCCAGACGATCCAGCTTCCGGCAATGGCTGGTCCTGCTCCCAGAAGAAGCACGCCCAGCGCCGCCAGAAGCCGGCTTCGGCGTGACGGATCGAGGATGGCTCGATCGCGCCGCACGAGGCGCGGTGCGATCGAGCGTCGGCCGACATAAAGAGCCACGGCAACGCCGATGGCCAATCCGAGGAGGAGCAGGACGCCCAGCGTCGTGTTGCGCCGGAGTTGATCCAGCGCGTCCTCGGCGATAATGCCGAGCGCTCGGAGCTCCCGGGGAACCGCCTGCACCACGTTCATCCAGAGACTCGGGCTGAGCAGGCCGTCGCTCTGCTCGAACAGGGCCCGGGTGAAGCCCGTTCGACGCAGGTCTCCGATGCGCGTGCTCAGCTGCTCGGCCTGCACCAGCAGGGCACGGCCGAGGCGCTGGGTCTCGTCGAGTTCCGCCACGGCCGCTTCGCGCTCCGCGCGATCCCGGGCCACGTCGGCGCTCTCCTCGGGCTGCCCCTTCTCGGGCTTGGGTCCAAGCTGGCTGAGGCGCTGTTTGCTGGCTTCGAGCCTTGGGGTCTGTTCGTCCACGACAGCGCGGATCTCGGCGATAATCGGCTCGATCTGCTGGCGGATATTCTGCAGGTCCGCGTCGGACATGGTCCGGCCCTGGATCGCCGCCTCCTTCTGGTCGAGATCGGCCTTGTAGCCGTCGAGCTTGGCGCGGGCAGCCTTGGTTTCAGCCGAAATGGCCGGGGGGGCAGGTGCGGCGGTTTCGGGGGCGGAATCCGCCTGAGGCTGCGGTTGAGCAGGAGCTTGGGCTTGAGGGTTAGGAGCGGTCTGTGCCTGTTGCGCATTCGACGTGCCGCCCGCTGCAACCGCCAGCATGATAACGGCGGCCCCGAAGAGCCGCTTGAGGCCAATACCCGTCATTCGATCTACCCTATCGCATTCCTGAAGAGCATGGGGCCG
>JAJFBI010000598.1 GCA_020697385.1 Microvirga sp.
GGTTCAATGGGGTTGCAGATGAAGAGACTGTTTGCATCCGCACTCGTCCTGGCCTGCGCGACCCGGACCATCGCCCAGAGCGACCGCATCCGTTTCTGGAATTTGACGGCGAACACAATCACGAAATCTTATGTCTCGCGCCGGCCAGCACCGACAAATATGGGCCCGACCAGTGCGTCAACGACCGCGACGGCAGGGTGGATCACGACGAGCGGCTGCGCATCACGGGCGTGACGCCGGGGCGCTATGACGCACGCAGAACGGCAAGTCTCAAACTTCCAGAAATAGCCTCTCCAGCGCGCGCCGAGGCACCGTGCTTGCCCAACGTTGAAACTCTAACGGGGCGATGCGCCTCTCGGGCACCGCCCCACCCGGACCGCTGCCCCTAGAGGACGCTCAGCTCTTCAAGGCGCCCGAGGCCTTGGCCGTATGGGTCGCGATGGCGTCCATCAAGGCTGGCGACAAGGCGTCATAGGGCTCGAGCCCCAGCTCTCTCAGCCTCCCCCGGATGGCGCCCATCCGATCCGGGCTCACGCCCGATTCGATTACCGAGGACACGAAAGCCGCAAATTCCGGAGGTGCCCAACCCGGCTCCTGGGACAGCTCGACATGAATGAAATCAAGTCCATAGAAGGGGTGGTTCTTGTTTTCGATCCGGCCGTACATGTGGACGCCGCATCCCGTGCACGCGTACCGGTGGATGGTCTGTCCGGGGTCGACTATCTTCAGCTTCTCGCCGTGCTCGACGACGCTGACGCTCGAACTCGGCACGACAGCCACCATGGAGAAGATGGCCCCCTCGGGCTTCCAGCAGCGCGTGCACCCGCAGACGTGATTATGGGCGCATTGGCCCGAGATTTTCACCTTCACCTGATCGCGCGCACATTTGCAGACCAGCGTTCCGCCGGAAAAGTTCGCGGCTGCCGGCTTCAGACCCTGATCGACGGAGGGATGGATCGAGATTGCCTCTGCCATGGTGCTTCTCCCTTGCGCCGGCATTCCCCCTCGTCGCCGGCGTTCGATTGTGTCATTATCGACACCTGAGGTCCAACACTGCTTCGCGCGCTTGAACGAGCGGACCTTCGACCGACATAGAGGGATGGCGCGAGACGCCAAGACCGCCAGCGCTCGCGCCCCCTCTATTGACGTGCGACAGTTGCGGCGCATGAGAGGCTGGAGGAGCGCTATGAGCTATTTCGGCCGCCTTCTGGGAAGCCTTGCCCTTTTGCTTGTTCTGCCCGGCGTCGCGCTCGCGCAGGAGAGCGAAGCGGCCTGGGACGCTATCCGGCCGCAGATGTTCGGCGAACGCGCGATCGAGGACGGTTCGTCGGTCGTCGAACTGGTCGCGCCGAAGCGCGCCGAGGATGCGGCCCTGGTTCCGATCGATTTACATATCGGCGTGCGCGAGGGCGCCGCTCCGGTCAAGGCGGTCACGCTCGTGATCGACGAGAACCCGGCGCCGCTCGCGGCAACATTCACGTTCGGCGAGGATCGCCGCTCGTTCAATCTCTCGACGCGGATGCGGGTGAATTCGTATTCTTTCGTGCGTGCGATCGCCGAAACCAGCGACGGCAAGCTCCACATGGTCAAAGCTTACGTCAAGGCGGCCGGCGGTTGCTCGGCGCCCGCAGGCAAGGACATGGCGGAGGCGAAAGCCAATCTCGGTCAGATGCGCTTTCGCGTGTTCTCAGGCCGCGGGGAGGCACAGATCCAGATCCGGCATCCGACTTATTCGGGGCTCCAGATGGACCAGGTGACGCGCCTCTACACGCCCGCGTGGTTTATTGAGACCATCACGGTTGCCCAAGGCGCCAGGCCCATCTTCCGCATGGAGGGCGGGATCTCGATCAGCGAGGATCCAACGTTTCGCTTCAGCTACGAGCCGAACGGCGAGCCAGTTACCGTCGAAGCCGTCGACACCGAGAAGCAGATCTTCCGGCAGGTTTTTCCCGGTGGACCGCCGGCTTAAACCCGGGGCACCCTCCCTCAATCGCTCACCGGAAGCAGCGTATCTCGGCCTCCGCCTGGGCCCGGCGCAGGTCGGCGACGATGTCGTCGAACATCTTGGCATTGCGGAACATTGAAGCCTGCCGTCCCACGCCCTGGCGCACCGTCAGGACGGTCTCCGCCTGGACGTACCGCTCGTAGGGCAGGATAGAAGCGATGATGTCGAGTGAGCATGAGCAGCGCTCGAGTGCCTCACGGGTTTGGCCGTTTGCCGCCATGCACCCGAAGACATAATCGGCCCGGGTATTAGTCGGGTAGTCGCTTGCGCCATTGGTCTCGGCCGCGACGTCCGCGCGCAACGGCAAAGCCGCGACGAAGAACGCGATCAGCGTCCGCTCAATCATTCCTTGCATTCCTTGGCATCATAGACCAGCGTTTCGTCGAGCACGGCGACGCCATCCGGAGGGGTTGCCTTGGCGGTGAGCTCGGTGACCTGCCCCGGCACCTCTTTCGAGAGGGCGAGCGTGTAGACGAGACCTTCGAGGCCGTTCATGCGGGCCTTGTTACGATCGTCGATGAAAGGAGCGATCAGCACCCGCCAGGTCTTGACCGGCCGGCCGTCGACGGAGCTTTCACCCGCCTCGATCCGGTATTTGTCGCGCAGCGCCGCCCGGATCGCGTTCTTCAGATAGCGGGGATTAGCGTGGAGGCTGCGCGACAGCTGCTCGACGTGATGTTCGAGAAACAGCATCAGCACCGGGTTGGAGCTAACGTCCTCAAACGGCCCTGCAGCGCGGCGACGCTCGCGCCCGAACAGCTCGACCCGTACCGTTCGGGTGGCCTCGGCGTCGCCCTTCTCGATGTGGAGCCGGATACGATCCTCGAACGACGGCCCGTAAAGCGCCTCGTTCGCCGACTTGCGGGTGTAGCGGTAGCTCAGCGTTGAGCCGGGCCGCGTCGCCGCCCATTGCGGCGCCTCGAACAGGAGGCTCGCGGCGGCGTCCGGCCGCGGATCCTCAGCCATAGCCGTGCCGCCGCA
>JAJFBI010000599.1 GCA_020697385.1 Microvirga sp.
CCAGCGGCATGGCCTGGAGCGCCTTGATGGCGGAGCGCGGAAAAACGCGCCGGTCCACATCACCGATCGACAGAACCGTGGCCCCTTCAGCGTCCACCACCGAGACGCTGCCCCTGTGGCGCGACTCGACCAGATGGCCACGAGTGACCTCGACAAGAAATGGATTGTGCATCAATGCCCCGTTTGAAAAGCGGCGGTGTTGTGGAGGCACTCATGGCAGAAGTCAAAGGGGACCTTGTTGCAAAATAGCAGAAAACCACCACGAAATCGCCGCAGGGACCGGCTTGCGGCAGAGCCCCGGTCACCCTAAACCCAAGGCTCGAACAAACGGGGAGCGCCTGGATGCATGTCGCGATGATCGGAGCAGGCTATGTGGGCCTGGTCTCCGGCGCCTGCTTTGCGGATTTCGGCCATGAGGTCTGCTGCGTGGACAAGGATCCGGCCAAGATCGAGGCCCTCAACCGGGGCGAGATCCCGATCTTCGAGCCGGGGCTCGCCGAGCTCGTCGCCAAGAACGTGCGCGAGGGACGGCTCACCTTCACCACCGACTTAGCCCAGGCGGTCAGGAGCGCCGAGGCCGTGTTCATCGCGGTGGGCACCCCCTCCCGGCGCGGGGACGGCCATGCGGACCTGTCCTATGTCTATCAGGCGGCCCGCGACATCGCCGCTTCCATCGACGGCTACACGGTCATCGTGACGAAATCCACCGTGCCGGTCGGCACCGGCGACGAGGTCGAGCGCATCATCCGCGACGCCCGGCCCGACGCGGATTTCGCCGTGGTGTCCAACCCGGAATTCCTGCGCGAAGGCGCGGCGATTGCCGACTTCAAGCGCCCGGACCGCATCGTGATCGGCACCGAGGACGAGCGCGCCCTGAGCGTCATGAACGACATCTACCGGCCGCTCTACCTCAACCACTCGCCGGTGCTCGCCATGTCCCGGCGCACGGCGGAACTGACGAAGTATGCGGCGAACGCCTTCCTCGCCACCAAGATCACCTTCATCAACGAGATCGCGGATCTGTGCGAGCATGTCGGCGCCAACGTGCAGGACGTGGCCCGCGGCATCGGCCTCGACAACCGCATCGGCTCCAAGTTCCTTCACGCGGGGCCGGGCTATGGCGGCTCGTGCTTTCCGAAGGACACGCTCGCGTTGATCAAGACCGCGCAGGATCATGAGGCGCCGATCCGCCTCGTGGAGACGGTGGCGGCGGTCAACAGCCAGCGCAAGCGCGCCATGGGCCGCAAGGTGATCGCGGCCTGCGGCGGCTCCGTGCGCGGAAAGACCATTGCGGTGCTGGGCCTGACCTTCAAGCCGAACACCGACGACATGCGCGACGCGCCCTCCCTCGACGTGATCACGGCTCTGCAGGATGCCGGCGCGCGGGTGAAGGCCTATGATCCGGAAGGCATGCAGGCGGCCAGCTCCATGCTGACGGACGTGACCTATGCCAAGGACGCCTATGACTGCGCCCGCGATGCCGATGCCCTGGTGCTCGTGACCGAGTGGGACATGTTCCGAGCGCTCGACCTGCGCCGCCTGAAGGCTGCTCTCGCCTCCCCGGTGGTGGTGGACCTGCGCAATGTCTACCGTCCCGACGAGATGCGCCGCCACGGCTTTACCTATGTGAGCATCGGACGGCCCTGACCTGTGCCGATAGCATCGGACCCGAAAGTGGAGCCCGGTTTTGGGATCCATCCGATGCTGAATCCTTCAACGAGCGCATCACGCGGCCTTCTTGATCCGCGCGATGCGCTTGGGATCGGCTTGCGCGCCGGTCGCGCCGATGCCATGAGAGAGACATCGCAAAGACAGCGCCACCGGGAGCGGCCCATGCAGACCTTCTTCGTCGAGATCAAGTGCAAGCTCGGCAAGACCTACGCCGTCGCGAACGCCCTTGCCGACCGGGAGATCGCATCCGAGATCTATTCGACCGCCGGCAATTACGACATCCTCGCTAAGTTCCACGTGGACGACGATGTCGATATCGGCCACTTCATCGCCGAGAACGTCCAGAGCATCCCGGAAATCGCCGACACGCACACGATCATCACCTTCAAGGCGTTCTGACGCCTGCAGGCTCGTATGTGACGTAGGTCACATCAGAAAAACCATGCAGCGGCTAACATCGGCAATCCTTGAGGGAGAAGCCGATGTCATCTCGCATGGACTGGCAACAGGTCTACCGGTTCTGGTTCCCGGTCGATCTCTCGAACGCCGACATCGCCGCCCATTGGCAGATGCTTGCCTGGTGGATGCGCGGAGGCGCCAATGCCGAGCTGGTGCGCTTTGCCCCTGTGGTAGAGGCGGCACGGGCCGGCGAACTGGAGCACTGGCTAGAAACGCCACTTGGGCGTCTGTCTCTCATCATCGTCCTGGATCAGTTTCCGCGCGGCCTGTTTGCCGGGACGGCCGAGGCCTTTGTGTCGGATCAGGATGCGTTGAGCATCGCCGAGGAAGGCCTGCGGAACGGGCATTATGATGCCCTGACGAGCCCCTACGAGAAGTTCTTTCAGTTCCTTCCCCTCGCCCATGCGGAGGGGCCGGACCATCTGGATCGGATGAGGCGCATCGTTGCCATCTCGGAGCAGGCCCTGGAAAAAGCACCGGAGCACCTCAAGCCCGTCTGGCAGTTTTCACTCGGTCAGGCCCAGGCCAATCTCGAGGTGATCACCCGGTTCGGCCGATTTCCGCACCGCAATCCGGTGCTGGGCCGCGCTTCCACGCCAGAGGAGCTGGCCTACTTGGCCAAGGGGGATTTCGTGCATACGCGGACGCTGCCCGCCTCGGCCCAATCGGCGATCAGCGCGGTCGGGTGAGTGACCCAGGTCGGGCCAAACCCTTACTGGACGATTGCGGTCGCCTCGGTTGTACGTTCGCCCTGACGGGAGATCTCTGCGAGATACGGGCCGATCCCCTCGTAGCGGTCAAGGCGGCGGACGATCTTCGTATCGATCTTGTTGTAGAGCTCGGCGACGCTCAC
>JAJFBI010000600.1 GCA_020697385.1 Microvirga sp.
CTGGTTCAGCACAAGCTGACCCTGATGCGGGACAAGCAGCGTTCGACGAAGGGTTTTCGCCAGCTCCTGAACGAGATCGGCATGCTCCTCTGCTACGAGGTCACACGCGACCTGCCGATCGAACGCATCGAGATCGAGACGCCGATGACCAAGATGGAAGGCGCGCAGATTGCCGGCAAGAAGCTGGTTCTCGCGCCGATCCTGCGCGCCGGCGTCGGCTTTCTCGACGGCATGCTCACCCTCGTGCCCGCCGCGCGCGTCGCCCATATCGGCCTGTATCGCGATCCGGAATCGCTCCAGGCGGTGGAATACTACTTCAAGGCGCCATCGGATCTCGCCGATCGCATGGTGCTCGTGCTCGACCCCATGCTCGCCACCGCGAACTCGGCCGTGGCGGCCATCGAGCGCCTGAAGGAACGCGGCGCCAAGGACCTGCGCTTCGTCTGCCTGCTGGCTGCGCCCGAGGGCATCGAGCGCCTGCGCAGCGCACATCCGGACGTGCATATCTGGACTGCCGCCATCGACGAGCGCCTGAACGACCACGGCTATATCGTGCCGGGCTTGGGCGATGCCGGCGACCGCATGTACGGAACGCGCTAGAGCCCGGGCGACTTATCCCCTCATCTCGTCCAACAGGGGTTATCGGCCTTGCGCTTCATCGTCGCCGACTGGGGAACGACCCGCTTTCGCGGCTATCTGATCGAGAACGAAAGCATTCTCGATCAGGTCTCATCCGACGAGGGCGTCTCGGCTCTGCAAAAGGGCCAGCACCGCGACGTTTTCCTGCGTCAGTGCGGACCATGGCTTCAGGCCGAGCCCAACGCGCCGGTGCTGCTGGTCGGCATGGTCGGCAGCCGCGAGGGCTGGATCGAGGCGCCCTACGCCACCTGCCCGGCAGGACCGTCGGAAATCGCCCAGGCGCTCGTGCCGGTGGATTTGGAGAACGGCCGCAAGGGCCATATCATTCCGGGCCTGTTCTGCGAGCCGGCTCCCGGAGCTGCCGACGTGATGCGTGGCGAGGAAACCCTGGTCCTGGGCGCAGGGATTGAAGACGGGTTGATCTGCTCGGCCGGCACACATCCCAAATGGATCCTGATGCGGGGCGGCCGCATTGAGCGCTTCGCCACCTACATGACCGGCGAGATGTACGCGCTGCTGCGCGAGCATTCCATGATCGGCCGCCCGGCGACGCAGCCTGAGGACCCCAAAGGTTTCGACCTCGGTCTCGAGGCCGCCGAGCGCAATTCCGGCGAAGCCCGCGTCGGCCTGCTGCATCTCCTGTTCAGCGCCCGCGCCTCGGTCGTGTCCAACCGCATGCACAGCAGCCTGCTCGCGCCCTATCTCTCAGGCCTGCTCACGGGCGACGAGATCAACGGGGCGCTGTCCCAGTTCGGTCGCCCTGCCTCCGTGACGATTCTCGCCGCGCCGGAGCGCGCGGAACTCTATGTCCACGCGCTCAAGCGTCACGGCATCAAGGCCGAGATCAAGGATACGCAGCAGGCGCTGATTGCTGGCCTTGCCCGGATCGTACGCCAGCATTCCAGCGCTTGACTCCAAGCGTCATCCCGACGGCGCAGCCGATCCAGGATCGTTTAATCCAGTCCAGCACTGTCATTCCGGGGCCGCGCAGCGGAGCCCGGAATCCATAAACACAGGGCTCATGGAGCATGGCACCGTCAGCGTTTATGGATTCCCGCCTACGCGGGAATGACAATGTTGAGGCTCCCGCGCATTCCCGTCATGCGATCCCGGATCTAAGCTGACGCTCCGTCCGGGATGACAGGCACCCTGTTCGCCCTTAAGACTCACCCGAACATTTGTCCTTCAACGTTACGGTCAAGCCTCATGCCTCATCCCCTCCTCGCCTCCGCGAATGAAGCCTCCAAGCCCATCTGGCTCGTCACCGAGCAGACCTGGCACGAGATCGCCGGGAGCTTGCCGCCCATGGCCCAAGGCTTCGCGAAGGCACAAGGATTTACGGGCAAGGCCGGAAGCCATTGCCTCCTGCCGGATGCGAACGGTGACCTTCTTGGTGTTGCTTTCGGCATCAACGGAGTGGACACCAAGCACAGCGATCCATTCCTCCCCGGCAAGCTCTCGACGCTGCTGCCGGAGGGTGTCTATCGCTTCGAGACCGAAGCCCCGAACCCGACGCTCGCCACGCTTGCCTGGCTGCTCGGCACCTATAGCTTTGGCCGCTACCGCAAGCGCAGCGAGAAGGCCGTTCGCCTCGTGGTGCCGAATGGCGTCGATGCGGACGATGTGGCGCGCATCGCGAATGCGGTCGTATCAAGCCGCGATCTCGTAAACACGCCCACCAACGATCTTGGCCCTGACGGCATCGAGGCGGCAGCGCGGCAGTTGGCTGAACGCCATGGCGCTTCCTTCACCAGCATCGTGGGCGACGATCTTCTCAAGCAGAACTTCCCGATGATCCATGCGGTCGGCCGCGCGTCCATCACGCCGCCGCGCCTCATCGACTTCACCTGGGGTGATGCGAACGCTCCACGTGTTACCCTCGTGGGTAAAGGCGTCGCCTTCGACACCGGTGGCCTCGACATTAAGCCAGCCTCCTCCATGCTGCTCATGCGCAAGGACATGGGCGGCGCTGCGGCCACGCTGGCGCTGGCAGATATGATCATGGGCGCCAAGCTTCCGGTGCGCCTGCGCGTGCTGATCCCGGCTGTCGAGAATGCGATCTCCAGCAACGCCTTCCGACCCGGCGATATCCTGCCGAGCCGCAAGGGGATTTCGGTCGAGATCGGCAACACGGATGCGGAGGGTCGTCTCATCCTGGCCGATGCGCTGACGCTTGCCGATGAGGAGAACCCCGACCTCATCGTCGATTTCGCCACGCTCACGGGTGCCGCTCGCGTGGCGCTCGGCCCCGAGCTGCCGCCCTTCTATACCGATGACGATGCGTTGGCCGCCGACATCGCCCGCCACGGTGCCGCGGAGAACGATCCGGTCTGGCGTCTGCCGC
>JAJFBI010000601.1 GCA_020697385.1 Microvirga sp.
AACATCAAGGGTCGGATGAAGGAAGGGCTCGGCAAGGCCCTGGGCGACTCGAAGATGGAAACTGAAGGCAAGATGGATAAGACCGAGGGCAAGATCCAGAACACCATTGGTGGGATCAAGGACTCGCTCCGCAAGGACACCTGAGCCTCCGGAAGTCGATAAAAAAGGCCCGGCAATGCCGGGCCTTTGTCATGCCGATAGGCCGGCCTTGCGGATGAGGAAGCTGATTGTGGCGTTCTCCTGCCGCTGCTCTTCCAGGATATCGCCTGTTTCACGGATCAGGTTCGGAACATCGATTCCGGCCAGAGGGTCCGTGCAGACGACTCTCAGCAGGCTGCCGGGCTGCATGGCATGAAGGGCTTTGCGGGTCCGCAGGACCGGCAAGGGACATTTCAGGCCGGATAGATCAAGCTCCGTCATTCAATCTCTCCTGATGGGCCAGAATTTCCGCGTGCCCCAGATCCTCAGGCGTGTTGATGTTGAAGAAGGGATCGATGGGCTCGACCGGCCAGGACACCTCGGCATGCTCATGAAGGTTCAGCCAGTCCCGAATGCTGCGCATGCCTTTTTCAACGAGAGAGTATCGCAGATCGTGCCGCAGTGAGATTGGCCAGAGGCCCACGGCGAAGTGGGTCTGTGAACCCGAGGCGGCACAGGCGATGGGTTTAAGGCTTTCCTGCTGTGCTTCGTGCAGTTTCAGCACCAGATCCCTCGGGATGAAGGGCGTGTCGGCCGGTGCGCTCACAATCCAAGCAATGTTCGGTCGATGAATGGCGCTCCACTCAAGAGCGGCCAGGATCCCGCCAAGCGGCCCTGGATGGTCCGGAAGGGAATCCGGCACGACCGGAATCGGCATCCGCCCGAACCGGGAAGGATCGCCGTTGGCATTGAGGATCACGCTCTCGCATTGCGGCGCAAGGCGCTCAGTCGCGTGCTCCAGTAAAGTTCTACCCGCAAGAGGCACGAGGGCCTTGTCGTTGCCGCCCATGCGCCGTGAGAGCCCGCCGGCCAGGATGACGCCGAGGGTTGGAGGAGGCAGGCTCATGCCGGGTGCGCTCACTCAACGACGATGCGCGGGGCAGGCCGTGAGGCAGCGCCGCCCGAGAGGGCGGTCCAGACCTGCTGCGCCATATCCTTGTAGATCCGGGCATGCGGCCCTTCCGGCTCCGCAACAACGACGGGTCGGCCTGAATCCGACAACTCGCGGATCGTCATGTTGAGCGGGACCTCGCCAAGGAACGGCACGCCGAGACGCGCCGCCTCCTCCCTTGCTCCTCCATGGCCGAAAATGTGCGAGCTCTGCCCGCAATGCGGACAGACGAAGGTCGCCATGTTCTCGACGACGCCAAGAATCGGGATCTCAACACGCTTGAACATGGACACCCCGCGCCGCGCATCAATGAGGGCGAGGTCCTGCGGCGTCGAGACGATCACGGCACCGGCGAGAGGCGTCGCCTGGGCCATGGTGAGCTGGGCATCGCCCGTGCCGGGCGGCATGTCGACCACGAGCACGTCGAGATCACCCCAGGCAACCTCCCGCAGCATCTGGGTGATGGCGGACATCACCATCGGGCCACGCCAGATCATGGCGGCTTCTTCCTCCACCAGGAATCCGATGGACATGACCTTGATCCCGTAGGCCTCCATGGGCTCAAGGACCCGGTTCTCCAAAAGGCGCGGCTTGCCGTGGATGGCGAGGAGCTTCGGCATGGAAGGACCGTAGATATCCGCGTCGAGCAGGCCCACCTTCAGCCCGAGAGCCTTCAGGCCGAGGGCGAGGTTGCAGGCAGTCGTGGACTTGCCGACGCCGCCCTTGCCCGATGCCACCGCGATCACGTGCTCCACGCCCGGGATGCGCTGGTTCTTGGGCTGCGCTGCCGAGCGGGGGCGCTCAGGCGCGCCCGAGGCTGATGCCGAGGCGCCCGAACCGGCCGGCCGGTCGGCCGTAAGGCTGGCAAGCACCCCTTTGACCGCCGGCAGACCCTGCACGGCTGTTACTGCAGCCTGGCGCACGCGCTCCATGTTGGCCGCTTCGGACGGATCGATGGTGATCGAGAACATGACCCGGCCCGCATCGTCCACAACGACATCGGACAGGCGCCCCGATGCCACGAGGTTGGTTCCGTTCGCGTCGATCGTTACGGTCGACAGAGCTTGCAGCACATGCTCACGGGTGATCGCCACTTCATCATCTCCTGGGCCGTTCACAGCGGGCCTTCCGTGACATCTATAGCCTGCCGGGCGGTTCGTTAAGGCATTCCCGGTGAGAACAGGCGGTATTTCGAACCAAAGTCCACCTTGTCCGTTGTTCACCCGATCCCTCGGGAGCCGGCCGGTCCGGCCGAGTGGCTGCCTTCGCCGATCATATCCCGGGCGTACGACATCAATCGAGGAGACGAGAATGCATCAGCACGGCCATAACGATCCGAATGCTGCGAAGCTTTATGAGCTGATCAAGGACGTGAAGATCGCCATGATGACCACCGTCGATACCGACGGAACCTTGCACAGCCGGCCCATGCACAGCCAGGATGCTGACGAGCATGGCGACCTCTGGTTCTTCACCCAGATCCAGTCTCCCAAGATGACGGAGATCTCCCGCGACAACGAGGTCAACCTCGCCTACAGCGATCCGAAGACTCAGACCTATGTGTCGGTGTCGGGCAAGGCGGAGATTGTGCGCGACAAGGCGAAGATCGAGGAGAAATGGTCCGAGCCCCTGCGCGCTTGGTTCCCGAAAGGCACGGACGATCCGCAGATCGCCTTGATCCGGGTGCATCCCGCGAAGGGCGAGTATTGGGACAGCCCGTCCTCGACTCTGGTGCATCTCTACGGCTACGCGAAGGCCGTCGTGACCGGCGAGCAGCCCAAGCCCGGCGATCAGGCAAAGGTCAATTTAAGTTGATCATGCTCGCAAGGCAGAGAGTAGTCGGGGCCGCTTCGCGGCCCCTTTTCTTTATATTTACTTCATCTACCTC
>JAJFBI010000602.1 GCA_020697385.1 Microvirga sp.
CGGCCGTGCCCTCGCCGGGCGCCTTCTCGGTGCTGATGCCTGATCGCTCGATATGACGGGCTGGAACTGCTTGTGCACTCGGCGCGACCCATCTCCGCAGTCCCGTGATCCGCATTGCCGCGGCGGCCGTATCTGTGAAGCAGCCAGCCGGCGGGAACGCCGCGTCAGCGGCAGACATCCCGCCCGGGGTGCCCTGGGAATGCTCCCTGAACTGGAGGAAGACAAGCATGGTTAAGTATCTCTACAATCTCGTCATGGATCCCGAGCGGAACCCTCTGCAGGCGTTGCCCAAGATGGTGCGGTTCCAATATATGGTCATCCTGGCCTACATGTGGTCGGTAGTGTTTTCCATCTATCTCGGGACGATCGCTGTACTGGGTCCATCGATCGCAGCGCACACGATCCTGCTGATCGGCGTGTTCTTCACTGCCGACATCTTCCGGCGCGCCCGCGATCGCTCGCTGAGCTACGATGAGCTGTTCAAGGACCCGGCTGATGGCACGGCGACGTACGACGACGTGCGGCGAGCGCCGGCGCCGGACATGCGGCGGGCACATGCTGGGGCTCGATGACACCGACGATCGGTCGAGGTATGTCGGCTCGAAACACGGAGTATCAGCGATGCCTTCGGTTCGCCTTGCCAATTTGCTGATCATTCTTTCCGGCTGCTACCTGTCGATGCGTCTACAGGAACTCGTGCGGAGACGTGAGCGCTCATGAGCAGCGCGATCGAAGGCAATCCCTCCGGGACAGCGGACGTCCCGGAGGAATCCGTGTGGGACTATCCCCGGCCACCCCGGCTCGAGCGCTGCCAGCACAGGATCCGGGTGGTGCTCGGCGGAAAGACCATCGCGGATTCCCGAAATGCGTTGCGGGTGCTCGAAACCACTCATCCGCCGACGTACTACATACCGCCGTCCGACTGCGCTCCGAATCCCTCCTGCCGTTATCGCGCCGGACCTTGTGCGAGTGGAAAGGCGAGGCGCATTACTGGAACCTGCGAGGCGGGACCAAGGAAAGCGTGGATGCGGCGTGGAGCTATCCCAGACCAACGAAGCCGTTCGCCGCGCTACGCGACTGCGTGGCGTTTTATCCCGCGCGAGTTGACGCCTGCTACGTCGGTGACGAGCGGGTCAAAGCACAGGAAGGCGATTTTTACGGCGGCTGGATCACCAGCAATGTGCGCGGCCCGTTCAAGGGCCGGCCCGGCACCTCCGGGTGGTAACGGCTTGCCGCGCATGGCTGACAATACCTCTTGTTGCGACGCGGGCTAGCGATGCCACTCGACTCGTTCGGCGCCGGGATGAGCGTCGTAGTGGTGGGCGCTTCCGGTGGCATCGGCCGGGCGTTGACCAGCATCCTGAGCGCAAGTCCCGCCGTCGCCCGAATAACGGCGTGCAGCCGGTCCGGACCGGTGCCTGAGCATCCCAAGGTGAGGCACCAGCGGCTCGATCTGGAAGACGAGGCGACGATCGCCGGCGCAGCCGAAGCGGTACAAGCGGATGGAGGCGTGCTGGATCTGGTGTTGGTGGCATCCGGCATCCTGCATGACGACGAGGAGCTGCGCCCGGAGAAGACATGGCGCGCGGTCGATGGCGCTGCGCTCGAGCGGGTCTACCGCATCAACGCCGTCGGCCCGGCGCTCGTGGCGAAGCACTTCCTGCCGCTGCTGGCGCGCGATCGTAAGAGTGTGTTCGCCGCGCTCTCAGCCCGCGTCGGCAGCATCTCGGACAACCAACTGGGCGGCTGGCACGCCTATCGGGCGTCGAAGGCGGCGCTGAACATGCTGCTTCGGACGTTCGCGATCGAGCTGGCGCGGCGCAACCCGCGGGCGGTATGCGTCGGTCTGCATCCAGGCACAGTCGATACGGGCCTCTCAGCGCCCTTTCAGACCAACGTGCCTGAGGGCAAGCTTTTCACACCTGACTTCGCCGCCGCGCGTCTGCTCGAAGTTGTCGGCCGCCTCAAGCCCGACGACAGCGGCAAAGTGTTCGCATGGGATGGCCAGATGATTCCGCCATAAGCGGAGCATCTCGGCTTGTGTCAACGCGCGGGTTCAGTCTTTCTGCTGTGCGGACGTAACCGGAACGGCGACTTCGTTGCGCCGCAGAGACGGGATAGTCCAGGGCGGATCGTAGAAGAGCGCCGTCGGCATGCCTGCAGCGCTCCAGCCCGAACCGCCGAGCGCTTGACGAAGCGCAGCTTTGCGGGAGACCACCTGGTCCTCATTCCGTGACCCGCTGAAGGCCAGAACCGCGAGGGTCGCTTCGGGCAGCTCAACGAGCTGCACTCTCGCATCGGTCGGCACCGGCGCGGTCTCATTCGCATAGGAGCCCGGGAGGAAAAAGCGCATCGTGTAGCGCCCCTTGCCGAAGGCACCGGCTTCGACGGGCACGGTCATCGCAATCTTCTCAGCTTCGGCACCGACCTCGACCGGCGCCGTCATCGCGACCTTGGATTGACCTTGGTTGGCGCCCGAGATGTAGTCGAAGAGCAGCCTGAAGGCCTCTTTGCGCCCCGCCTCCGCAGTGCCGGCCTCCACGGTGGCTTCGGCCGCCAACCGACTGTCGTAGCGGCGCACTTCGACTGTGTCCCCGATGCGCTCGAGCACGGTGTAGGGAGGCTGATCATAGCCGGATCGGATCCCGATCACGGAGCAGCCTGACAGGAGCACGACGGCAGCTAGGGAAGCAACGGCACGGAGCATCAGTGGTCCCGTTCACGCAGCCGACTGATCCAGGCCGCGGCGGCCCAGGAGTCGCATCGCGACGCCGAGCCCCTGCGTCATGACATGCTGCGCGGTCAGACCAGGTGATAAAAGGGATCGCGAGACCGGGCCGATCACATGAACGGGACGGCGGCCGAGCGCATCGAGACCCTGGCGTGCCACCGTCTCGGGTGAGAATGCGCCGGGCAGGCTGCCAAGCGAGAATCCGGCTCGACGGCCAAACGCGGTCCGCGTCGGTCCGGGGCACCAGAAACGGCAGGGGTTGAAAGGCGAGCGTGCTGGAGACGTTGATCAGGCCGGCGCGCCCCCCCCGTCTCCCTTGCCCGGCTGATCATCCCAGGAAGCAGCCGCCGCGTGAGGTCGGCGGTGGCGACCACGTTGACCTCTGCGGCCGTGCGCTCGAAGTCGGCAGCGTTCTCGACCACGGGGCCATAGGGACCGAGCCCGGCGTTGTTGATGAGAAGGTCGATGCAGAATTCTTCGGCCAGGGCGATCAGCTTGTCTCGATCCTCGCGGCGCGCGAGATCCGCTTGCACGCAATCGACTTTACGGTCGGGCCGCTCCAGCTCGGCGCGCATCTTTGCCAGGCGTTCGCCGTTGCGGCCGGTCAGCAGGAGCGCCGCTGCAGCCGGCAGCTCGCGCGCAAATGCAGCGCCAATGCCGCTGGTCGCTCCCGTGACCAGAGCCCGGTGGTACGAAATTCCCCTCTTACATCCTCGCATCGCGAGCTCCCCACCACTTCTCCTCCCGCCGGATTTCGGGGAGGCGCGCCGCCGGATCAAAGCGTCCGCTCACAGATCCGTGCGGCTGCGGTCAGCCGGCCTTCCGTAGCTCGGAGTGTGACTTCAGCACCCGGTCTCTGTCGTCCTGCTCGATCAGATACGCGGGATCATCCTCGGTCGCATTACGCGTAACCTCATTACCCTTGATGGTGCGCGAGACGCGCTCGGTGAACACCTCGCGGATCTTGCCCTGGCCGGTGCCGCTGCCCCACTCCCACTCGACTTTGGTGTTGACGGCGTATTTGTCACTCATGGTGCTGTTCCCTCACCGCTTTGGGCGCCTTCCGCGCCACGATCCCGACCACGCGAGACGGCCGCCCGCGGGGTGAGGGCGACGTTCCTGCTAGGCGCGTCATGAGGCTATGATTGCCCGTAGCATCCAAATGGCCTTCTCGTGGACCTGCAGCCGCTTGGTGAGCATGTCCGCCGTCGCGGCATCGCGAAGATCTTCCGCCACCTCGACCGCGTCCCGCAGCCGGCGCGAAACGGTCTCGTGGTCGCTGATGAGCGCTGACACCATCTGCTCAGCGGAGAAGTTGCTGCCGTGCGCCTCGGCGAGCGCGCTGTGCGGCATCAGGTCGGCGATGCTCGTCGGTGCCGGGTAGCCAAGGGCGCGGATGCGCTCCGCTATCTTGTCGATGGCGCCGAACAGGTCCTGATACTGCTGCTCGGTCAGTTCGTGCAGGCTGACGAAAAGCGGTCCGACCACATTCCAATGAAACCCCTGCGTCTTGACCATCAGCACATACGCGTCGGCCAGCATTGCCGTGAGGCTGGCGGCCAAACGCCCGCGCTGCTCAAGATCGGTCTCAGGACTCTCGACAGTCGGTTGGACTTTCAGCACGCTGTTAGCCACGGTGCGCTCCCTTTCGCATTTCGCTGAGGAAACGAACCTGGCAAGAGCGGCCCGGCGGAGCGCTCATTGCTCGCGCAAGCATCCGGCCCCGCCACGCTGCGTAGGCAGAGGTCTCGGTTGCCCGGACCTCTGCTTCGCGATCGAG
>JAJFBI010000603.1 GCA_020697385.1 Microvirga sp.
GAGGTGGAGATGATCTTGCCCGGGTGGACGTTCTTCTTCGTCCAGGACATCTCGGAGACGTGGATCAGGCCTTCGATGCCGGGCTCGAGCTCAACGAACGCACCGTAATCGGTGATGTTCGTGACGCGGCCCTTCAGCTTCGCCTGGACCGGGTAGCGGGCGGCGATGCCCTCCCACGGATCGGCCAGCAGCTGCTTGATGCCCAGCGAGATGCGGTGCGTCTCGTGGTTGATCTTGATGATCTTCACCTTCACCGTCTGGCCGATGGTTACGACCTCGGACGGATGGTTGACGCGGCGCCATGCCATGTCGGTGACGTGCAGCAGGCCGTCGATGCCGCCGAGATCAACGAACGCACCGTACTCGGTGATGTTCTTGACCACGCCGTCGATGACCTGACCCTCTTCGAGGTTCGCCACGAGCTCGGAACGCTGCTCGGCGCGGCTCTCTTCGAGGACCGTGCGGCGCGACACGACGATGTTGCCGCGGCGGCGATCCATCTTGAGGATCTGGAACGGCTGGGCCACGCCCATGAGCGGGGTGACGTCGCGCACCGGGCGGATGTCGACCTGGGAGCGCGGCAGGAACGCCACGGCGCCGTCGAGGTCGACGGTGTAGCCGCCCTTCACCTGGTTGAAGATCGTGCCGTTGACGCGCTCCTGGGCCTCGAAGGCCTTCTCGAGCTTCACCCACGACTCTTCGCGGCGGGCCTTGTCACGGGAGATGACGGCCTCGCCCAGGGCATTCTCGATGCGCTCGACATAGACCTCGACCTCGTCGCCGACGACCACGGTCTGGTCGCGGTTCGGGCCGGCAAATTCTTTCAGGGCGACGCGACCT
The DNA here is from genome assembly GCA_020697385.1 of Microvirga sp. Lineage (GTDB taxonomy): Bacteria > Pseudomonadota > Alphaproteobacteria > Rhizobiales > Beijerinckiaceae > Microvirga. The sequence continues at coordinate 841 of JAJFBI010000603.1, forward strand.
TCGGTCTTGGCGCCGATATCGATGACCGCGACGTCTTTCTCGATCGCGACCACCTTGCCCTTCACGACCGAGCCTTCGCTGATCTCGTTCGTGCGGAAGGATTCTTCGAGCAGGGCCGCGAAATCTTCACGGCTCGGCTGTTGCAAAGCTGCAGACATAGGTTCTCCTGAATGGCCCTCGTTCAAGGGGCAACGCCGGCGGCTCGTGTTAACGGGCCGTTTCCAGCCGCCGCTGCCTGAGACGCCCCTTCAGGGCCATGTCCCGGGCATGCTGCTCTATCGAGCAGGCCGGCGTATCATCGACGGATGGAAACGCTTTGTCCGACAAGACTTTTTCGGAACACCGGGAGGGCGCGGAACACGCACCCTGACCATCGAAACCGTCACTGTCCTGTCGGATGGGGGTTCTCTTACCCCAATTGCCCCCGGATCACAAGGGTTTCAAGCCCTTGGCTCCGTCCCGGCCCATGCCAGGGCCTGTTCCAGCCGGTCATTGCCCCAGAACATCTCTCCGCCTTCCGTGATGAAGGTGGGCGCCCCAAAGATCCCGAGGCTTCTGGCTTCCTCGGTCTGGCTTTTCAGCGCGGCCTTGTTGGCCTCCGTCCCGGCGAGGGCCAGAACGTCCTCGGCGTCGAGCCCGAGCCGGGCGAGCACGTCGCGGATGACGGCAGGATCGGAGATTGCCCGCCCCTCCCCGAACTCGGCCCGGTAGACCGCCTTGGTGAAGGCCGGTCCCCAGGGATGGTCCGCCCCGGCCAGGGCGACGCGGGCGGGCAGCAGCCCGTTCTGAGGAAAGGGGTCCGGCTGAACGCAGGGCAATCCCAGCCGCTCGGCCTCACGTTCCATGTCGCGCCACATGTAGCGGCCCTTGGCGGGAAAGAGGTTGAAGGGCGAGGTGTTCCAGCCCTGCGCGGCGAAGATGGGCCCCAGCAGGAAGGGCCGCCAGCGGATGGCAACGCCTGCCGCCTCGGCCAGGGCTTCGATCCGCATGGCCGCGAGGTAGGAATAGGTGGATGCGAACTCGTACCAGAACGACAGAACGGGGCGGGCCATGGGCGATCTCCGGCGGGAAGCCTGGCCATTCTCCGCAAAACCGGCCCGGCTGTCACCCCGGCGGCCCGCCTCCCCTGAGCCGCAGGAGGCTTAGGCCGGGCGCATCGTGCGACAAAAGTGGCTTCCCCTTTCAAGAGCGATGTTCTAAGTCGCCAGCACCCTTTTCTCTTCCGGAACCTTTGCCATGGCCGACAAGCGCGTGAACAAGGTCGTGCTCGCCTATTCGGGCGGCCTCGACACCTCCATCATCCTCAAGTGGCTGCAGACCACCTATGGCTGCGAGGTGGTGACGTTCACCGCCGATCTCGGCCAGGGCGAGGAGTTGGAGCCCGCTCGCAAGAAGGCCGAACTGCTCGGCATCAAGCCGGATAACATCTTCATCGAGGACCTGCGCGACGAGTTCGTGCGCGACTACGTGTTCCCGATGTTCCGGGCCAACGCCCAGTACGAGGGCCTGTATCTGCTCGGCACCTCCATCGCCCGTCCGCTGATTGCCAAGAAGCAGATCGAGATCGCCGAGAAGGTCGGGGCCGATGCGGTCTCCCACGGGGCCACCGGCAAGGGCAACGACCAGGTGCGCTTCGAGCTCGGCTACTACGCCTTGAAGCCCGACGTGACCGTGATCGCCCCCTGGCGCGAATGGGACCTGCGCTCCCGCGAGCAGCTCATCGCCTTTGCCGAGCAGCACCAGATCCCGATCGCCAAGGACAAGCGCGGCGAGGCGCCCTTCTCCGTCGACGCCAACCTCCTGCACGCCTCCTCCGAGGGCAAGGTGCTGGAGGATCCGGCCATGGAAGTGCCGGACTACGTCTATTCGCGCACCGACGGGCCTGAATCCGCGCCCGACAAGCCGACCGTCATCAAGATCGAGTTCCTCAAAGGCGACCCGGTCGCCATCGACGGCAAGAAGATGGGCCCGGCCGATCTCCTGGCGAAGCTCAACGAGTTGGGCCGGATCAACGGCATCGGCCGCCTCGACCTCGTCGAGAACCGCTTCGTCGGCATGAAGAGCCGCGGCATGTACGAGACGCCGGGCGGCACGATCCTGCATCTGGCTCATCGGGGCATCGAGTCGATCAC
>JAJFBI010000604.1 GCA_020697385.1 Microvirga sp.
CGCTGTCCTGCAGTTCTCGTCTTGTCGGATAAGCGTTCGACGGTGCCGCCGATCGTGAGGCAGGGCAGCCGTTCACTCCAGAAGAACGAAGACCACTGACGCGACGTTCAAGGCTGCCAAGAGGCCGATCAAGGCCGTGGCCAGCGGGACATATCCCCTGCGTAGCGCTTCCGCGCCATTCCCCGCTTCAAAATCCGGTTCCGGACAAGTTTCCCTGCAGGTCATTCCTGATCCTTCCCGTTCTTTACCTTACGTAATGTTTGGCAAGATGGGCCAAGTTCGAGGAATCCGAAGTGCGTTTTCACACAAGGAGGGTGTCGATCCGATGCCTGCTCTAGTGGCGCGTCGCGCCCTTTTGGATTTGGAGGAGTTGCCCCTCGATCGCCCGCATTCTCGTCATCAGCCGGTCGAGTTCGGAAAGGAGCTGCTTCTCGTCCTGCCGGGCCTGCTCGATCAGCTCCGATGAGGAGCCGTGGCGGATCCGATGGAGAGCATCGGCCAGTTTGCGGTCAAGAAGCCGCATGTGATGCTCCAGATCCAAGAATTCCTGGTGAAGCTGGGTCTCCTTGAACACGTCGGGGGGCTCGCGTGAGAACAGTCGGTTCAAGCTTAAGCTACAGCTTGGAAAGCAGTTCCTCTACGGCAAAAAGGCCGCCAAAGAAAATTTATCCAAGGCCAAGCTGAAACGGAGCGCTGTGTTCACCGTTCTGTGATGAGGGTCTTCGCCCGATCGCGTCCTGCGTTCGGGTAAGTCGATCATTCGCAGTCCTGTAGAGGATGCGCTCGAAAGCCTCGTCGCTTCTGATCGCATGCTGAGTTCTGGCTGTATCGCACCGGCTGTCCGCATGGCGTTTCCGGAGCCGGATTTTTCCTGTCAAGCAGAGGGCCTGAGGATTGTAATCCTTCAGCGAAGGCCCCCAGGAAATACAAACCCGAAGAGGAGACGACTTATGGGACAGAGAATTGAGCCCTATCGTGTAGCCTTGATCGTCGAGGATGATTTCGAAGTCAGAGGCTTGGCGGCAGCTCTTCTCGAGGAGACCGATCTCAAGGTCGTCGAAGCGTCCAGCGCGGAAGAAGCTCTGGACTATCTGAACCGACACTCGGAAGAAGTGGCCTTCCTGTTTTCCGATCTTCGGCTCCCCTGCCTCATGGATGGGTTGGATCTCGTGCGAACCGTTCGGCTCAAATGGCCGTGGGTTCGTACGGTGCTGACCTCCGGCAGACCTCTCGATGATGAGACCGGCGATGTTCCGCGCGATGTCCGTTTCATGCCGAAGCCTTGGAGAGCCCTCGAGGTCTTGATGGAGGCCGAGAGAGCCGCCGCTCAAGCCCCCCGGAGGAACTGAGACCAGCGCTTGGATGGCCTTTCCACACCGGGCGGTGGTTCGGTTGGGAACCTAGGCGCTTGCCAGGAATTGGCGTCAGCAGTTCGAAGAGGAATAACTGATGCCGAACACGTCTATTGCCACCGGATCTTTCTCGTCCCGCAGTGAGGCCAACCAAGCTGTCCAGCGCCTCGTTTCGGCCGGCTTTGCCCGCAACAGCATCGAGCTTCATCGCCACGATGACGACGGCGGCTACGATCTGGAGATCCATACCCGACAGGAGAATGTCCGGCGGGCCGAGCGCCTGATCCATGATGCTTCAATGCCGCTCTACGCAATGCGTCAGACCGCTTCGGGCGTCGTTGAGACCGCCAAGTCCTATCCTTTCGTCCTCCTGGGTGCCGGAATTCTGGCAGGATTTCTAATTTACAGCCTCGTTCCGAAGGAGTCGGCCTCCGCACACCATTCGCACCCGCGAAACCGTCGCAGGCGCTGAGGCCACAGGTCCTTTACGGGATAAGGATCACCGAGCGGTCACGACGCTCAGTGATCCTTATGTCCGTCGCCAGGGTGGGTTCTTACAAGCTTCTCTAGCAACTGCCCGATGCGATCCGGTGCAGGCTCCTCCAGAATACTCTGGTAGCCGTGCCGAAGTTGGCGTCCAAGATCCTTCAGAAGTTCGGATTGCGCGGTCGCCGTCAGTCCATTGGCGCCGATGCTCCAGCCTGTGTTGCCTCCTGCGGCATAGGTTTGGTGCCGCTTTGGCATTGATGATCTCCCTGAGAGTTGCTCTTAATGATCGAAAACGGGCGAGATCCTGTTGGGTTGCAGTTAAGTTTCTGGAAAATCTGAAGTTTTCCTGATCTGGTGAAGGCCGCCGTCTGTTCTGAAGCGACTATCCTGTACTCCGATCCTATCTCCCGTATCCTCTTCGAAGGGGCAGGCGACTGCCGGTCGCATTGGCTTGATCCACATCATGCGTCAAAGCTCAGCTTCAAAGTGGCTGGGGCGGTGGGATGCGTGAAGTTCTGATGATCTATCTGGCTGGCGTGATACTGCTCCTTGCAGTCTCAACCATGATCAATGACGAGGACGGGGTCGGCCTCGATCACATTCTGATCGCTGGCTTCGGCTGGCCTATTCTGACGCCCCTTCTGGCTTTCCGAGCGTGGCATAGCCGCTAGGGGTTCAAGCTGCTTGGCGTGAGGGCAGGCAGAGACATTCTGTGCCTCTCACGAGGGGCTAGTTCCGCGAGGGCGGAGAGCGCGATATACAACGATATCCGATGGGGCACTGGGCTGTATCGGCCGTTGGTACCCAGGCCGGATCCAAGGTTTCTCCGCCGGCGCACGACCCATACCCCGCAACATAGCGGTCATAGGTGAACGGGCCTGTGTTGAGGACAATGCCTCTTTGCGAGGCAACAAGGCCCTGCGCCTGAGCGCACGACATTCTTGAGGTCAGCGGATGGCTCTGCGCCCATGCATCGGCACCCGTCGATGCAACGACCAGGATTGCTGCTACGCCTACTCGGGAAGGCGAAAAGAAGACAGGGAGCATTGCTCGTCTCCAAGGCTGCTGATCGAAAGCGCCCTCGACCATAGCAGCTGGACGGGTTGCTTGATGTGCCGGCATGCACATCA
>JAJFBI010000060.1 GCA_020697385.1 Microvirga sp.
AAGACCACAGCCCGGCCGCCCCGCCCCGGCCAGCCGCCACCGCGCTCTTACGTGGCGCAGCTCGCCCTCTACCGGATGCTGCTCGCCGAGATCTATCCGGGAAGGCGCATCCGCACCTTCCTGGTCTGGACCTCGGGCCCGGTGATCCACGAGCTGATGGAACCGGAGCTGGAATCGGCACTTACCCTCATCAAAGCGGCGTGAGGGCCGGCGCCCTCGCTTGATTCCCAGCAGGCCGGTTCTTACCTTGGCCCTATAGCCGAGCGGCTCGGATCTGAGTCGCGTTCAACGTCAAAGGTGATGGCATGGCGACCGTTAAGGTGACCGACTCAAGCTTCGCGCAGGATGTCCTGCAATCCTCCGAGCCCGTCGTGGTCGATTTCTGGGCCGAGTGGTGCGGTCCCTGCCGCATGATCGGCCCGGCTCTCGAAGAGATTTCCGACGAAATGGCCGGCAAGGTGAAGATCGCCAAGCTCAACGTGGACGAGAACCCGCAGATCTCCTCCCAGCTCGGCATTCGGTCAATCCCGGCCCTGATGGTGTTCAAGGACGGAAAGGTCGTCGCCCAGAAGGTCGGCGCCGCCCCCAAGGGCGAGCTCTCCCGCTGGATCCAGGCTTCGGCGTGATTGACCCAAGGTTGTGAGATGAAGAAGGGGCCGAAAGGCCCCTTTTCTTTTGAGCATTGTCATCCGGAGCGGCACAGCCGGGATCGTGCAACCAATCCAGCACTGTCATTCCGGGGCCGCGCAGCGGAGCCCGGAATCCATAACCACGACGTCTCAGGAAATGGCTGGCAGTGTCGCACCTTGTTCTGCAGCGTCAGCGGCTATGGATTCCGGGCTCGCCTTTGGCGCCCCGGAATGACAGCGCTGAGGTTCTCGCACATCATCCTGCTGACGACCCCGGATCGCCTTACTGCGTCCGAGATGACTGCCTTGGCTTACTCCGGCAGTGTGCCGTTCGCCGCCAGCACCTCGCCGGCCAGATACAGCGAGCCGCAGATCAGCACGCGGGGCGGGCGGTCCCAGACGTAGTTGTGGAGCGCCGCAAGGGCGGATTCGACGCTTGCAGCGGTCGAGGTGGTGAGCCCGACGCTTGCCGCGATCGCGGCGACTTCCTCGGCAGGCCGCGCGGCGATCTGGCCTGAGATCGGCACCGCGATCACCTCACGGGCGAGGCCTGAGAAATTCTTGAAGAAGGCCCCGGAATCCTTGGTGCCGAGCATGCCGGCGATCAGCACGAGAGGGGCGTCCGATCGCTCGCTCTGGTCGGCCATGGCGGCGGCGAGAACCCGGCCGCCATCGGGGTTGTGGCCGCCGTCGAGCCAGATCTCGCAGCCGGACGGCGCGATCTCCGGCAGGCGGCCCCGGTTGAGGCGCTGCAGGCGGCCGGGCCACTCGGCCCGGGTGACACCCGCTTCGAAGGCAATGGTCTCGAAGCCCTCAAACCCGGCGGCGCGCAGCGCCGCAATGGCCGTGCCAGCATTGATGAATTGGTGACGGCCGATGAGCTTCGGGCGCGGCAGGTCGAGCAGGCCCTTCTCGTCCTGGTAGACAAGGCGGCCGCCTTCCTCGTGCACGGAAAAATCCTGCTGGCCGACGAGAAGCGGTGTGGCGCCGATGCGCTCGGCCGCATCGCGCAGGGTCTGGTCGGCCTCCGGATAATCTTGAGGCGCGATCACCGCTGGGCAGCCGCGCTTGAAAATGCCGGCCTTCTCGCCGGCGATCGCCGTCAGCGTCGTGCCGAGATATTCGGCGTGGTCGTGCCCGATGGGCGTGACCACCGCGGCGGCCGGCCTATCGATGACGTTGGTGGCGTCGAAACGGCCCCCGAGGCCCACTTCCAGCAGCAGCACGTCGGCGGGTTCTTCCGAGAAGATCAGCAGAGCGGCGGCCGTGGTGATCTCGAACACCGTGATGGGCTCGCCCGCATTGACCGCCTCGCAGCGGCGGAAGGCCTCCACAAGCCGATCCTCGGTCACGTACTGCCCACCGCCGAACTTGCCCAAACGAATGCGCTCATGGAAGCGCACGAGATGCGGCGAAGTATAGACGTGGACAGCGAGCCCCGCGCTTTCCAGGATCGCCCGCATGAAGGCGATGGTCGAGCCCTTGCCATTGGTGCCCGCCACATGGATCACCGGCGGCAGGCGGCGCTCAGGGTGGCCGAGCTGCGCCAGTAGCCGCTGGATGCGTCCGAGCGAAAGGTCGATGGTCTTTGGGTGCAGGGCGAGAAAGCGCGCGATCAGCGCATCGGAGGAATCCATCGCCCTGGTCTCGCTTACTCGGCGGCAACCGCAACAGCGGTCGTGTCGGGCGACACCACCGGTGCCTTGGTGAACAGGCGCGACAGGCGGGCAACGGTCGATTTCAGGTCGTGGCGATGCACCACTGCGTCCACCATGCCGTGCTCCTTCAGGTACTCGGCGCGCTGGAAGCCGTCGGGGAGCTTCTCGCGGATGGTCTGCTCGATCACGCGCGGGCCGGCAAAGCCGATGAGCGCGCCGGGCTCGGCCAGGTGCACGTCGCCGAGCATGGCGTAGGACGCCGTCACGCCGCCCGTGGTCGGGTTCGTGAGCACGACGATGTAGGGCAGCTTCGCATCGCGCAGACGGCGGATCGCCACCGTGGTGCGGGGCATCTGCATGAGCGAGAGAATGCCCTCCTGCATGCGCGCGCCGCCCGAGCCGGCGAAGAGCACGTAAGGGGTCTTCTTCTCAAGGGCCGTCTCGGCGCCTTTGACGAAGGCCTCGCCGGCCGCCATGCCGAGCGAGCCGCCCATGAAGCCGAAATCCTGCACCGCGACGGTCATCGGCAGGTCCTCGACCCGGCCGAAGCCCACCTTGAACGCGTCCTGCTGCCCGGTCTTGGCGCGGGCGTCCTTCAAGCGGTCGATGTACTTCTTCTCGTCGCGGAATTTTAAGGGGTCGACGGGAACTTCAGGCACCGCCACGTCGAGCCAGGTGGCGCCGTCGAACATGAGCTGCAGGCGCTGGGTGGCCGAGATGCGCATGTGGTGGTTGGACCCGGGGATCACCCACTGGTTCGCCTCCACGTCCTTGTGGAACACCACCTGGCCCGTCTCCGGGCACTTGATCCAGAGATTGTCCGGCGTCTCGCGCTTGTTGAAGAGCGTCTTGATCTTCGGACGGACGACTTCGGAAATCCAGTTCATCGCATTACCTTCCTGTCAGGAGCACTTCTTAAGCCCTCATCCTGAGGAGGTCACGTCAGCGACCGTCTCGAAGGATCGGGGCGTCTCCAGTGCTCTCTGGATCCTCCTTCGAGACGCCGCTTCGCGGCTCCTCAGGATGAGGCAGAGAGTTTGACCCAGGCTCCTCGGGACGAGGAGGCCTTTTCGTTATGTATTAGGCCGCTGCGCGTTTTGCCACCGAGCGCACACCCTCGCTCAATTCCTTCACCAGCTTCGTCACCGCCTCGATGGACCCTGCCGTTGCGCGATCCTCGGCATCGAGGGTGCCCTTCAGGGCGTCGATGAGGGCCGAGCCCACCACGACCCCGTCGGCACCTTGCGCCACCGCTGCCGCATGCGCCCCGCTCTTCACGCCGAAGCCCACCACGACGGGCAGGGGCGTGTGACGCTTGATCCGCTCCACGGCCGTGGCGACCTTGCCGAAATCCGGGGTCGCGGCGCCCGTGATGCCGGTGATCGACACGTAATAAACGAAGCCCGCCGTGTTCGTGAGCACGGCCGGCAGACGCTTGTCGTCGGTGGTTGGGGTGGCCAAGCGGATGAAGGCCAAGCCTGCCTTGAGCGCCGGCAGGCAGAGCTCGTCATCCTCTTCTGGCGGCAGGTCGACGACGATCAGGCCGTCGACACCGGCGTCTTTCGCATCGTTCAGAAAGCGGTCGACGCCGTAGACATAGATCGGGTTGAAGTAACCCATGAGGATCACGGGCGTGTCCTGGTCCTCCGCCCGGAAGCGGCGGATGAGGTCGAGGGTCTTGACCGTATCCTGGCCCACCTTCAGCGCCCGCAGGCCCGCCGCCTGGATCGCCGGCCCATCGGCCATGGGATCGGTGAACGGCAGCCCGAACTCGACGATGTCGGCCCCGGCCTTCGGCAGGCTCTTGAGGATGGCGAGCGACGTCTCGGGATCCGGGTCGCCGGCCATCACATAGGTGACGAGAGCGGCGCGGCCTTCAGCGCGGCACTTCTGGAAACGGGCTTCGATGCGTTGGGTCATGGGCTGCGTCTTTAGCATGAGACATTCAGAATGACACGCGTGTCATTCCCGGCCGGAGCGGGGCGGAATCTCCGTCGTCATGCCCGCACTTGTTGCGGGCATCCACGTCTTTGCCGCGGTTGAAGACGTGGATGGCCGGGACAAGCCCGGCCATGACGGGAGAGTTTCAGACGATTTTTTCCTGCAGATGCTCGGCGATCTGGAACAGGTCCTTGTCGCCGCGGCCGCTGATGTTGACCACCATCAGGTGATCCTTGGGCTTCTTGGGTGCGAGCTCGATCACCTTGGCCAGCGCGTGGGCGGGCTCGAGCGCCGGCAGGATGCCCTCGAGGCGCGAGCAGAGCTGGAAGGCGTCGAGCGCCTCGTCATCGGTGGCGGAGATGTACTGCACCCGGCCCATCTCGTGCAGCCAGGCATGCTCCGGGCCGATGCCCGGATAATCGAGGCCAGCGGAAATGGAATGGGCGTCGGCGATCTGCCCGTCCTGGTTCATGAGCAGGTAGGTGCGGTTGCCGTGCAGCACGCCGGGGCGTCCGCCGGAGAGCGAGGCCGCGTGGAGATTCGACAGGCCGTGACCGGCCGCCTCGACGCCATAGATCTCCACGTCCTTGTCGTCGAGGAACGGGTGGAACAGCCCTATGGCGTTGGAGCCGCCGCCGATGCAGGCGACGAGCGAATCCGGCAGGCGGCCTTCCGCCTGCATCATCTGCTCGCGAGTCTCCTGGCCTATCACGCACTGGAAGTCGCGCACCATGGCCGGATAGGGGTGCGGGCCCGCCACCGTGCCGATGCAGTAGAAGGTGTCGGCCACGTTGGTGACCCAGTCGCGCAGGGCCTCGTTCATGGCGTCCTTGAGCGTCCGGGTGCCCGACTGCACCGGCACCACCTTGGCGCCGAGCATGTTCATGCGGAACACGTTGGGCTTCTGCCGCTCCACGTCGACCGCGCCCATATAGACGATGCACTCAAGCCCGAAGCGAGCGCAGAGCGTGGCGGTGGCGACCCCGTGCTGGCCCGCGCCGGTTTCGGCGATGATGCGCTTCTTGCCCATGCGGCGTGCGAGAAGGATCTGGCCCAGCACGTTGTTCACCTTGTGGGCGCCGGTGTGGTTCAGCTCTTCGCGCTTGAAGTAGATCTTTGCTCCACCCAGATGCTCGGTCATGCGCTCGGCGAAATAGAGCGGGCTCGGGCGTCCGATATAATGCGTGGAGAAATACGCCATGTCGGCGTGGAAGGACGGATCGTTCCGCGCCTCCTCATAGGCCTTTTCCAGCTCGAGGATGTTCGGCATCAGGGTTTCGGCGACGAAGCGGCCGCCGAACTGGCCGAAATGCCCGCGCTCGTCGGGGCCGGTGCGATAGGAATTGGGTTGGGCTTGAGCTGACACGGCCTGTCCTGCCTTCAGATTGAAAGACACGCCCAGACGAGGACGCGCCACTGATGTTAGTGACGGGCAGCAGCGAATGCTGTCCGGGCGGCCCTGATGAAGGCCTCGATCCTGGCCGGATCCTTGAGACCCGGTCCAACTTCCACCCCGGACGAGACATCGACGGCCTGCGGCTTCGTGAGCCGGATCGCCTCCGCCACGTTGTCGGGGTTGAGGCCTCCTGACAGCATGAAGGAAACCTTGCGGTCAAGCCCGTTCAGCAGCCGCCAGTCGAAGGCGATTCCGTTTCCACCCGGCAGCGCATCCGCCGTGCGAGGCGGCTTGGCATCGAGCAGGATGTGGTCTGCCTCCGCATAGGGCGTGAGAGCCTGGAGATCGGACGGCTCCGCAATGCCTAGGGCCTTCATCACCGGACGCTTGAAAATCGAGCGGATCTCGGCGACGCGCTCGGGCGTCTCGCTTCCATGCAGCTGGATCAGGTCGGGATTGATGGCCTCGACAGCCTGGGCGAGTTCCTCATCGCTTGGATTGAGCAGAAGCACGACGCGCTGGGTGCGGCCCCGGGCCTGCAGGGAGAGCTTGTGGCCAAGGTTGAGGCTGACGTGGCGGGGGCTCTTGGGGATGCGCACGAAGCCGACCATGTCCGCGCCTGCGTTCAGGGCGGCATCGAGGGTCTCGGGCGTGGAGAGCCCGCAGATTTTCACCAGATTATCCATAGGAGGTAGTTTACAACGCTTTTGCCAGCGAGCGCCACACCACCATCGCCGCAGCCAGATCCTCCAGGGCGGTGCCCACGGATTTGAAGGCGGTAATCACGGCAGGGCCGCGATGGGGCGCGTTACGGCACAGGTCCGTCAGGGTGCCGCGGATGTGATCCTCGGTGATGGCGCCCCGGTGCAGGGCCACAGCCACGTCGCCGCCCTCCGACTTGGCCGCCGGGGTGTCGATATAGACCTGAGCCTGGCGCAGGGCCTCGTCGTCGGCCTCGCGCATCTTGAGATTGAAGGCGCCCACGAGGTCGAGATGCGCCCCTTCCTTGAGCCAGGCGCCCTTGACGACCGGTGCTGTCGAAAGCGTCGCGCAGGAGACAAGGTCGGCGCCGCGCACAGCTGCCTCCAGATCGGTCACGGCCGTGACGGGCAGGCCCTCGGCGCGAAGCTCGGCCGCGACAGTCTCGGCCCTCTCCGGCCGGTGATTCCAGAGCGCCACCTCACGGATCGGCCGCTGGCTCATATGGGCCCGGATGAGGAAGGGCGCGAGCGCTCCGGCCCCGACCATCACCAGGCGGCTTGCATCCTCGCGGGCCAAGTAGCGGGCAGCCAATGCCGACGCGGCTGCGGTGCGCCAGACGGTGAGGCGCGCGCCGTCGAGAACAGCCATCGGCTCGCCGGTGGCGCCGTCCATCAGCAGATAGGAGCCCATCACGCTGGGCAGGCTCCTGGTGCCGTTCTCGGGAAAAACGGTGACGACCTTCACGCCGAGGAAGCCGTCCTGCATCGCAGGCCCGGTCCAGGACGGCATGAGCAGGAGCGTGCCGTGAGCACCCGGACGCTCGACCTCGTGGTGATGCCGGACCGGGGTGACCATGTCGCCGCGAAAGGCCTCGGCCAGCGCCTCGATCAGGGCCGGAAAGGTGAGAACCCGATCGATCTCGGCGGAGGTGATGACGCGCATGATGGAAATGGTCTTAGATGCTGCGGGCCTGGGAAGGAACGGTGGCCGGCAGGTTCGTGTTCGAAGGCGTCTGCGTCTTCAGGCGCTCGGTCTCATAGCGCAGCTGCCTGGTCTCGCGCCGAAGCTGCCGGCGGGACTTGCGGTTTTTCCCCTGGGCGAGCCAAGTCGCCGTGCCGCCAATCACCACGCCCAGCATCACGGCCGCGAAGATCACCGCGAACAGGGGCAGCTGGAACGCGAATTCCGGCGCCTCCTGCGAGAACGGGTCGAGGGACAGGGTCACCGGAGCCCGGTTCGCCACCGCGAGCAGGACGATCAGGATGGCGACCGGCAGGAGAATAAGCGCCTTCAGAAAGCGAATCACGAACACCTCTCGAGATTTATTGGGCAGCCGCCGCCTTCATGACCTTCGGAGCCGGAGCATTGAGACGCTGACGCATTTCCTTGCCCGTCTTGAAGACCGGGACGACCTTTTCGGAGATGGAAACGGATTCGCCCGTTCGCGGGTTGCGGCCCGTGCGGGCATCGCGCTTCTTGACGGAAAAGGCCCCGAAGCCACGCAGCTCGACCCGGTCGCCTCGGGCCAGCGCATCGCCGATGGTATCGAGGATTGCGTTCACGATCTTCTCCACGTCACGCTGGTAAAGGTGCGGGTTCTGCTCAGCGATCTTGAGCACGAGTTCGGATTTTATCATGGATGAGCTATATCTTTGACGTTGCTTTATTTTTCCAAAGGTTGCCAGACAGCCAGGAGGCCGTCAAGCCGCGCGATCTCGGCTTGCGCCGATGTCCGGCGCATGGCTTCGGCCACCCGCTCGAAGCCGAAGAGGTCGGCCACGGTGGCGCTCATGGCGAAGATCGAGATGTCCCGGTCCGAGCGCGGCTCCCAGTCGCGAATCGGCAGGTCCTTGGGCACACCTTTCTTCTGTTCGAGCCAAGTTACCGCGTCGCGCTCCGTTCCCAGATTGTCCACGAGCTTGAGAGGCAGTCCCCGGCGCCCATTGAACACTTGACCGGTCGATACGGCAGCCAACTCGGCCTCGCTCATCTGGCGGCGCTCGCGAACCAGAAACTTGAACCATTCGTAGGTATCGTTGACCATGGCCTGAACGGCAGCGATCGCTTCCGGCGAGGCCGGTTTGAAGGGATTCGGCTCGGCCTTGAGCGGGCTCGACTTCACTGCCTCCATTTTCACGCCCAGATTTCCAAGCAACCCGGACAGGTCGGGGTACTGGACCAAGACGCCAATGGATCCCACGATGGAAGTCTGACGAGCCACGATGTGATCGGCCCCCATCGCGGCAATATAGCCGCCGGACGCGGCGGTACCGTCGACGAAAGCCACCACGGGCTTCTTCTCGGACAGGCGGCGGATGTTGCGGTAGAGCTCTTCCGATCCCGTCGTGGTACCGCCCGGGCTGTTGATCGAGATCACCACCCCGGAGACTGTGCTCGCGTCGCCCACCCGCCGCATCAGGTCGGCGAGGCGTTGGTTGCCGGTGATCACGCCGTCGATGGAGATGCGGGCGATCTGGTTCTGGATTCCCCCGTAGCCGGCCCGGTCGGCGGCCGCATAGCCGATGGCCGCCACGGCGGCGATCAACCCGGAGAATCCCGCCACCCGCCAGAAGGAGAGCTTGCGGCGCAGACGGCGGCGGTCGGCAATGGCTTCGGCATCGATGGACATGGAATCGTCTCTGCTTCGTGCTTGTCTTGACGGCATGGGCCGCACCCTATGGCGAAGACAGATAGGGCGGCAAGGGATCACAGGCCAACAAAATCCGGAACCTTAAGCGGCAGGATTGCTATCCGTTACCCGCGCGGACCGGGCCAGAACGTCCAGAGCAACAAACCGGCCGCAGCAAGCCAGATCGCTACGATGAACAGAGCGCCTCCGCGGCTGACCGGACGCTCTACGATCGCCTGCGCGCTCGCCCGCAGCTCCGCCATCAGGGGACGCGGGATCAGCCGCACGGCCAGCAGAATCCCTAGGGGAACGAGAACGATGTCGTCGAGATAGCCGAGAACCGGGATGAAGTCTGGGATGAGATCGACAGGGCTGAGGGCGTAGGCCGCCACCAGGGCGGCGACCAGCTTGGCATGCCAGGGAACCAGCGGATGCCGGACAGCGAGATAAAGCGCCACGACGTCGGCCTTGATCTGCCGCGCCCAGCCTCGCATGCGGTCCCGTATGCCCGGTGAATGATCTGCACTCATGCTCAGGCTCCCCCATGGCAACCTGTGCGCCAACGAAAAACCCATGCGATCTCTCGCACGGGTTCTCGATAAAGAAAATCCCCGGGCTTGCGGCCCGGGGATCCAACGAACTCCGACGTGCGGAGTTCGATTACTTCTTGTCCTTGGCCTTCAGGGCGGCGCCGAGGATGTCGCCGAGCGACGCACCCGAATCGGCCGAGCCGTACTGAGCCATGGCTTCCTTCTCCTCAGCGACCTCGAGGGCCTTGATGGAGACGGTGACGCGGCGGGCCTTGCGGTCGAACTGCGTGACGCGGGCATCGAGCTTCTCGCCGGCGGCGAAGCGCTCGGGGCGCTGGTCGGCGCGGTCACGAGCAAGCTCGTTGCGCTTGATGAAGGTGGAGAGGTCGGTGTCGACGATCTTCACTTCCAGGCCGCCGTCCTTCACCTCGAGAACCTCGCAGGTGACGATCTGGCCCTTCTTCAGCTCGCCGGCCTCGGCGAAGGGGTCGCCGGCCAGCTGCTTGATGCCGAGCGAGATGCGCTCCTTCTCGACGTCCACGTCGAGAACCTGGGCGCGCACGACATCGCCCTTCTTGAAGTCGTCGATGACCTGCTCGCCCGGACGGTTCCAGTCGAGGTCCGAGAGGTGGACCATGCCGTCGACGTCGTTCTCGAGACCGATGAACAGACCGAACTCGGTCTTGTTCTTGACCTCGCCCTCGACCTCGGTGCCGACAGGGTGCTTCTCGGCGAAGGCTTCCCACGGGTTCTGAAGCGTCTGCTTCAGGCCGAGCGAGATGCGGCGCTTCACCTGGTCGACCTCGAGGATCACGACCTCAACCTCCTGAGAGGTGGAGATGATCTTGCCCGGGTGGACGTTCTTCTTCGTCCAGGACATCTCGGAGACGTGGATCAGGCCTTCGATGCCGGGCTCGAGCTCAACGAAC